>WHTL01000433.1 GCA_009377735.1 Acidimicrobiia bacterium | reverse complement strand
CACATCTCGACGACCAGTCATCACCGCTCGCGGCGTCCTCCTCCTAGGAGCACCGCAACGGGTGCGCCTTCGTCGTGCGTCCTTGCGAGCGGCGCGCCTGGCCGCCGATCTGCACAACGGCATTCCACACCAGCCTCCTAGCCCCGGATGGCGTTACCCGTCTCGCGGTCGAAGAAATGAAGCTTCCCGGTGTCGACTGCCAACGTCACCTGGTCGCCCGACGTTGGAGCTGCATCCGGATCGACCCTCACGGTGAACTTCGTCTCGTCGCCGAGAGACTCGGGATCGGCACCCTGATCCTCGAGCAACTCCTTGAGCTCGGGGGTGAGCACCGGAGGCGACGCCTTCCCGAAATGGACGAAGGCTTCGGAGCCGAGCTGTTCGACGAGATCTACCTTGGCCGTCACGATGCGGTTCTCGGTGACCCAGCCGGCGGCGGCGTGTTCCAGTTCGAAAGCCTCGGGACGCATCCCGATAACCACCTCCTCGCCTTTGTACTCGGCGAGGTCCGGGCGGGCATCGATTACCTCGCGGTCTACCTGCACAGACGCATCGGCGAAACGCACCCAGATATCGTCGCCCTCGCCCTCGACCCGTCCGTAGACGAAGTTCATCGCAGGCGATCCGATGAACCCGGCCACGAAAAGGTTGTCGGGGTGGTCGTAGAGGTTGCGTGGGGAGTCGATCTGTTGCAGGTTCGAGTCCTGACCCGAGATCTTCCTCAGTACCGCGACTCGGTCGCCCATGGTCATAGCCTCGGTCTGGTCATGGGTGACGTAGAGGGTGGTGACACCGAGGTTCTCCTGTATCAGGCCGATCTCGGAGCGCATCTGAACACGCAACTTCGCATCAAGGTTGGAGAGGGGCTCATCCATGAGGAATGCAGCGGGCTCACGCACGATCGCCCGACCCATGGCCACCCGCTGGCGCTGACCACCGGATAGTGCTTTGGGCTTGCGGTCGAGGTAGTCGGTGATCTCGAGGATCTTGGCCGCCTCGTTGACACGGCTCTCGATCTCGCTGCCGGACATCTTGCGAAGCTTGAGTCCAAACGCCATGTTGTCGAAGACGCTCATGTGGGGGTAGAGCGCATAGTTCTGGAACACCATGGCTATGTCGCGGTCCTTGGGTGCGACGTCGTTAACGACCCGGTCGCCGATCCGCAGTTCACCCGAGGAGACCTCCTCGAGGCCAGCCACCATACGCAATAGCGTGGACTTACCGCAGCCGGAAGGGCCGACGAGAACCACAAACTCGCCATCCTCGACGTGTATGTTCACGTCGTATATGGCGCGGAACCCGCCTGGATAGACCTTCTCGATTTGCTCGAATGTGATTGAAGACATAACTCCTCCTGTCCGCTCGCCTCGCGGTCGTTGAGCACCATGCGGAATCCTCTTCATCCGATTCCGCCAGGATCTGGGAGTATTCAGCTTCCTGATCCGCGGTGTTCGTTGCCCGCAATCTAGCATGTAGGGTGACTGGGCGACCGATGAATTCCTATTGACAGAGAGGCATAAATTGGGCGACGATCCAAGAGAGCCACGAGTCGCAGTTGTCACCGGGGGAACCGGGGGGCTGGGAAGTGCGCTTATCGAGCGTCTGCTCCAGCGCGATGTGCGGGTGATCGCCACCTACATCATCCCCGACGAGGCCACCCAATTCGAACGGCGCTACGAGGTCGACGATGAGACGTTGGCGCTGCGCCGGGTTGATGCCACCGATTCAGAGATGATGAAGGAGCTCTTCGACGAGATAGTCGAGGTATGGGGCGGCTTCCACATGGTCGCCTCTCTGGTGGGCGGATGGGCCGGGGGTCGTGACGTCGAGGAGACCGATGCGGTGCGTTGGGAGAGGATGCTTGATCTCAACCTGCGTTCGGCCATCCATACGGTGGGTCCCGCCGTGCCCCATCTACGCAAGCAGGGCTGGGGTCGGATACTCGTGGTTGGGAGCAGGGCGGTCGACGATGCGCCACCCGGCCAGGCGGCCTTCAATGTTGCCAAGGCGGGCGTAACGGCACTGGCGCGCACCCTCGCCTCCGAGCTGGAGGGCACAGGCGTCACGGCCAATGTCCTGGCTCCGTCGGTGATTGACACCCCTGCGACCCGAAGCGCCCTCCCCTATGCCGACTATGTCGACTGGCCTACGCCCGAGGAAATCGCCAGTGTGGCCGACTTCGTCCTCTCGGAGCATTCCGACGTGATGAATGGTGCCGTCATCCCCGTCTACGGCCGGGCTTGACCAGCGGGGGGCT
>WHTL01000213.1 GCA_009377735.1 Acidimicrobiia bacterium | reverse complement strand
GTTTGTAGTGACAAACACGTTCTATCGCAAGTCCCTGACCAGGCACTATGCGATTCTCGTGTCAAAGTTGGGTCAGACATGGAGGTGACCCCAAAGTAGTGAATGTGGTTGGTTCCTCCCTCGGCTAGGTAGGCGCCCTCTGTGATCGCTCCTAGTTCGCGTTCATCGACACCAGGGCGCACCCGATCGGCCAATGCCAGCACGGCCCGATCACCTAGCTCGGATGCATGTCTGAGCCAACCGAGTTCCTCTGGAGACTTTGTTAGACGGAGGCTGGTGTACTCATGGTCGAGATCGACGATGGTCCCCACCGCAGCATCGAGGATCGAATGCGCCTTGTAGGGAAGCGGACCGATGACACCAATTCGATCTGCGTTACGTCGAGATAGCTCCTCGGCGACCGTTGCTGCTGTGGATTGGCCCCCCACCGAACCTCACAGTCTACGACCCGTCGGGCCGTCGGAACGTGGTTGTAGAACTGCATAAACAGGACCTGTTCAGCCCCATGAGCAGGAGTGCTTCGCGAGTTACCTGCCAGCTCGAGAACCACTGCACGGCGCTCCCGGAGCGATTGGCTTCGTAAGCCACGACAAGATCTAGGTCATGGGTTCTGAGCAGCTCGTCGGCGGCCCGCCACCGACGACCCATCTCCCGGTCGGAGAAGCGCGGAAATTCCTGTTCCATGAGTTACACCTTCCGGCGGGATACAATCGATTGTAGATTGTAGTAACCTCGGAAGGTTATGAGTATCCTGAAGCCGCCTGGTGTGGATGCTGACCAGTGGGCTCAGATGGTCGAGGGCCTGGTACCTGCCTTAGACGACGAGAATGGTACAAACGACCGCTAGTCCCCGGTGCCAAACCACAGGGCAAATCGCAACGACTCTATCTTGCCAACGGGTCCGGTGGGCGGCACCCTAATGGCGGGTACGTCCCTAGTTTGTCCGAGGAATAGGTGGCGCACTGATTCACGGGCCGATGCACGAGAACTGCTCTCGCTCCGGTCGCTCGCTTCGACAATCGAGGAGAGACAGATTCCTGAGGTGCCAACTAGGGAAAACAGTCTTCGGACTATCCGTCTCCACGCCTTCTCTCCTTGTGTGCATTCTCTACAGCCTCATCTAGCAATTGGTAATGTTCAACAATCTCCGCGTGGATCTCCTCCATCTTTGATACGTCTGAATATGCCTCATCACGGCGAATAGCGCCCAGAATCGCCCTGCCAGCTTCGGCAGCTGTGTGCGCGGTTTCTCGTGGGTGGTGTGCTCCAAGGTGCGGGCTCCGCTGTACTTGTAGAAGCACGTGGCCACCTTCTCCAGGACCTCCACTCTTTAGGGATATGAGGCGCTTCACGGTGGATATCCAGGAGGCACGCGTCCATCGTTGAATCCCACCGTATTACGGAAAAGGTCCTGTGGTTCGTCGACGAGCGAGGAAAGGTGGTCGATGCATCTGTTGAAGCGTGACGAAATTGCAATGGCCCGACTGCAGAAGCTGCAGTTCTCGCCACTTGCGGTCACTGGTGGCGAGGGCGTCTATCTATCGTGGAGGATGGACGGCTTTTACTCGAATTCTCGGCGTCGTGGGAGCAGCGAGTCTGGGACATTCCCATCCCGATATCCGTGAAGCGGTGGCGACTGCGCTGGATTCCCAGGCGGGCGCCAGCATCCTCTCGTCGGTTAACCAACCAGCAGTCGAACTCGGGGGAACAACTACTGCAGATCACACCGGGTTCCACCGAGAGACGGGTGTGGCCCGGGTCATTCCGGTTCCGATGCCAGCGAGACTGCCTCTCTTGCAGTAGTCGCAGCCACGGGACGTCCACGGTCTCCCTGCCCTATCCCGATCCCTACCGTCCCCACGACGGCGACCCCAGCGGTCGTTCCGTAATCGACCTGCTGGAACGTCGCTCCTCGGAGGATGTCTCACCCCAAGATGTGGCCGCCCTCTTCTTCGAGCCGATCCAATCCGACGGCGGTCTTATCGTCCCACCACCGGGTTTCCTCAATGACCTCGACGAGCTCTGTCGATCCCACGGCATCCTCATGGTCTGTGACGAGGTCAAGGTGGGCTTGGGCAGATCGGGTCTACTGAATTGCTTCCAACATGAAGGGATAATCCCCGACGTGGTTGTCGGGAAGGGTCTGGGTGGGGGTCTTCCCATCTCGGCCCTGGTGGGAGCGGCTGAGATCCTAGACTATCAGGCGGCCTTCCCGATGCAGATCCTTCATGGCAACCCGGTATCGGCGTCGGCGGCGTCGGTGCTTAACACGATCGAAGCGGAGGGTCCAACAAGACCCTGCGATACCCGGGTCACGCTGCCCAGTGGGCGGCATTCCGCGACGCCGGCTTCTCCCGTGAAGACCCGGTGGAGGTCATTCAGGTGGAAGTCATCCTCCGTGATGTGTTCCACACACTCATCGGCCCAAGATCCAAGCCTCCGACGACTACGAAGACGTGGTCATCAATCGAGGAGTGGGAACGGGTGAGATCGGGGGAGAAGAAGAAGCTGACCCTTGATGTGATCACCTGGCCGCCCGAGGACCTCCCATTCACCGCGACGCAGGCAGCCACTGGATGGCACGCCGCCACCATCTGTCAGCGTCTCGCCGCTGGTGCGGTCGGTCCCGGCGTGGTCGAGGTGGAGAATGCCGTCGGTGAGGAACGCCTCAATGCCTTCCGCGACCGTGGCTTTGAGGTGATCGAGTCTTGGGAGGGCGTGGAGGGGTGACCCAAGAGGTAGTAACGGATTCTTCACCAGTGTCCTGGTTCGGGATGGATTGGGTGTTCTTAGGAGCTGACGATGGTGTCGTCAGGCGCCTCGGTCACGCGTCTACACCGAAATACATTTCGTCGAGCTGGGATAGGTCGATCGCTCCGGGGCCCCAGTGCTCCTCGCGTCCCCGGCGAAGAACCAGGCTATGATCCACGAGTTCCATGAGCTCTGCCGCCGACGCATCGTTTTGCCCTCGAGGAGCTAGGGTTGCCGGTCGGCCCAGCCGTCGACGGTACGGGTGGCTGACGGTGAACCGGGGATGAGTTGCACATCTACTTCGGTCGTCTCGGGCCGAAACACGAGAACTGACTACATGCTGAATTGGGTCGAACTTGGTTGCTGCCTGGTCACCTTCGAGTCCATAGTTGGACCCGCAAGAGTGACCCCTCAGAGTGAAGGGTCCCGCACCCCCTTTCGCCCCAGCAGCCGATGGGGACACCTATCCTGACAAAGCAGCTTCGAAGTTGTAGATGGCCTTTGGGGGGCCCGCTGAATGCCGGCCCCGTGGCATATCCGAGATGGTGGTGGAACGGGGTTCAGGTCCTCTCAATGGAGTGCCGAACCACCATCGACAACTATGCACTGTCCCGTCATGAAGTCGCTGTCGTGTGAGGTAAGGAAGAGGACGGCTCCTACGAGGTCCTCCGGAAGTCCATGTCGCTTGAACGCTCGTGTTTGCACTACAGGAGAGTTGATGAAGGCATCCTTGTTTGCGACCGCCTCCGACAGGGTGAGACCCGGAGCGATTGCATTCACACAGATCATGTCCGGTCCAAGTTCTCTGGCCATGACCCGGGTCATAGCCAGAACGGCACCCTTCGAAGCGACGTAGTGGCACTTACCGGGAGATCCCTTGAAGACAGTGCCCGAACAGACGTTTATGACTTTCCCATAGCCGACTCGGCGCATCTCAGGCACAACCGCTCGGACGCACTCGAACACACCTCTGGTATTGACAGCCATTACCTCGTCCCATTCCCTGGACGGAATGTCAAGGAGGTGACGTTCAGGGATCTCAGCGAACATTGCGGCATTGTTGATAAGAACATCGAGGTGACCGAAGTCGGCAACGGTCCGCTCGACTGCGGCCAGCACTTGTTCAGACTCGGTCACGTCGGCCGGTACAGCTAGACCGTGACCGCCGCTTTCGACTATCTCTGCGACAGTGTCCTCCGCGCCTGATATATCGTTGACCGCGATAGCCGCTCCCTCCGCAGCCATCGCTAGGGCGAATGTCGCTCCAATGCCACGACCCGCCCCTGTGATCAAGGCTACCCGTCCGTCTAGTCTTCCCATTGGTACATTTCCTTCGCTATCAGGCTGACCCTGACTTTAATTCGACCGCCAACAGCCGCGTGGGCGGCGTCCCGCCGAGTGGTGGAAAATAGGAGTGTGACTCTCGGCGGCTCCCGGCCATGTTAGGCGGCGGGGAGGCTTGGTGTTTCTGTGGTGGGCTCCTCCTTGGGTTGCTGTCCGATGAGTTTCATGGATCCTTCGTATAGGTAGCGGCGGTCGGTGGTCTGCCAGTCGTCGTGGGCTTCGGCGAGGACGGCCCAAACGAGGCGGAGGACGGAGGCGTCGTCGGGGAAGTCCCGACCACGTTGGAGCGTCTCTTGATTTCTTTGTTGACTCGTTCCAGGGGGTTGGTGGATGCGATCTTCTTCCAGTGGGCTCTGGGGAAGTCGGCGTAGGCGGTGACATCGCCCTCGGCGTTGGCGAGGAGCTCGGCTGCCTTGGGATATCTGCCTTCGAGCATCGCCACGACCTGACGCAGCTGTTCTCTGGTCCCATCGGCGTCGGGTTGGGCGAAGATGGTGCGGACGGTGGCCCCGTAACAGCTCCTTGGCGATAAAGCTGGCCCCGACATCCCCGTCGGGGTCATCGACCGCCAAACAGACGCCATCCTTGGAACGGTTCTTCGGTGAGCCGCTCGTAGCCGGTGAGAAGCACCCGTCGAGCCCGATACAGCGGATCTGGCTTCCTTCCTCGATGGACCAGCGTCTCGTTCTGCACCCTTCGACGGACCTCGTCGATCGCCCTGTTAGCCAGTCTGATGGCGTGAAGATGATCGACTACCAGAGTGGCTCTGGGAAGGTGGTCTTCGAGGGCCCTCCGGTATCCGGCGGACGGGTCCAATGTCGCCAGGCGTATCCCCTCCGCACCAGTCGCTGCCGCGTTCTCTGAGCCAGCGTCCCAGCACATCCCGAAAGCGTCCCTCGACAACATCGAGGATGACATGACGGTCCAAGTCGACGATCTGAGTGGTGAACCGAGTCCGGGAAGTGGGGGTGGCGTTGAGGAACCGTTTCTCATCCACCCCAATCGCCTCCACACCCTCCAGACGGGCGGGGTCGTCGACGTGGGGGTCCGTGTGATCGGCCACTGCCTGGTTGGCGGTGTGCCACCCCACCCCGAACTCCACCGCCGCCGCAGCCACCGAGAACCCTTCCTGGTTGACCATGGCGGCCAGTCTCTTCCGGGCTCGTTCCGACAGCACCGCCCGACTCCGGATCTCACAGCTTTCCTCCGACCAGGTCTTCACCTCGCAGTCCTCTACGGGACACTCCCAACGGCGCTTCGACCAGCACAACACGGTGGGGCGACCCGAAATCGGCAGATCCGGCACCTTGGTGGTGGTGCGGCCATGACCCACCGCCCGGGCTCCACACCCCCAACAACCAGCGAAGTCGGAAGTCGTCTCCACGAACAACCACAACTCGCCGTCCACGATCTGTTCAGCGCCGACCACGAACCCCGACATGCCAACCAGAGCGGTCGCACCGCGACTACCTTGAATAACGGACAAGGGCTTCTCCTTCTGCAGACAACATTCCGCAGAATGGCGGGGCCCTTGCCCACATCGTGGGATTGCCGAATCAGACTCCGGACTTCACAACACCCACACTCCATCGCGGGGAGCCGGATTACACGCTGGTTTCGGGGGTTACTTCCATCGTCATATCGCATTGGATAGACGCGACCGGGTCGATCCAGGTCTCGGGGTGCCCTTAACCGTGTCGACCGAAACAGTGAGGTAAGATCGTGGGTCATCTGAGGTCTGATTCACCACCGGAGGGAGATCTAGTTCTCGGAGTCTCGACTGGAGGGGGGTGGCGGTGATGGTCCCCGACCCATAGCAATGAAGAACTCCACGTCGCTTTGAGGCACTCATGAGCTGCCAGTACCAGTGCTCCATACCCGATTTCAGCTGGCTGTTTGACTACGACGGCGATGCCACCAGCAGCAAAGGGGCAGAATGAAATCTCGACTATCAAAGTTAAGTGCGGTACTTTACACTAGGGTTGTTGATTTACGCGAACGTTGGCCAGAAGTACAGCGCCCAAGAAGTCCGAAGGCAGCGAGGAGATCACGCCCAAGCTGCGCGATCGTCCAAGCATCCGCGATCAAGACAGGAGAGTGGGTGGGATCAGGTTGATTGACTTAACTGAGGTTTGTTGGCACCTCCGATGCCAAATTGCCCTGTCGTTCATGGCGGACGATCACCGATCGACGATCTGGCTGCATGAATGCTCACGGCCGATGCTGAGCCGCAAGACCGGCTGCCGAGATCCGCAGAGAACGCGAGCTTAGGAAATTGGAAGGCATCCTATTCACCCTGCTCTCGGCCGCGAGTTTCGGTGCCAACAACGTTGTGGTGCGCCGGGGTCTATTGGGGATGTCAGCTGGCCAAGGACTATATATCACGGTACTGCTCGGTATTCCTCTGTTCGGGTTGGCCGCTCTTCTGTCGGGACAGTTGTTTCGCCTTGGCGATCTGACGTGGTTCGGCGGCGGCTTGCTCGCCGTCGCAGGTGTCGTACATTTCGTCGCAGGTCGCTATTGTACCTTTCGCGCCGTCGGGGCGATTGGAGCCAATCGAACCATGCCTCTCCAAGCGCTCAGCGGCTTCTACTCCGTGATCATCGCCGTCATATTTCTAGACGAGCACCTCTCGATGATCATCGCAATTGGGATTGTTCTCGCGATGCTCGGCCCAGGCTTGATAGCGCAGGGGAGTCGGCACGGACGACATTTGTTAGATGCTCCCCCGGATAGCCTCCAAACCGGACGAGGGGTTGAGACTCCTCAAGCC
>WHTL01000419.1 GCA_009377735.1 Acidimicrobiia bacterium | reverse complement strand
TGCTGATGCGACCATGATGGGCTGGGCCCTCACCGGACTGGCGCACCTTGGGGTTCAGACCGACATAGGAGACGAGCTTGTCCGCAGACGAGAACCGTGAGAAGTCCCCCACCGCAGCCACGATCGAGATGCCCACGATGGCGTCGACGCCGGGTATGGTCATCAGGCGGGCGACGGCCGGATCGTCGAGGGCCTCCACCGCCAAGTCCCGATCGACCACTGTGAGTTCCTCACCGTGAAAGTCGAGCTGTCGGAGGAGAGCGTCGACACTGCGCTCTTCATCGGCGGGTAGTTCCTGTTGACCCAGCCAGACCCTGCCGGTCTTCCCGAACAGGTCGGTGACCGGACACGACGGCGCCAGATTTCGCGCCAAGATGGCATGCACCTGATTCTTCAACCGGGTCCGCTGACGGACCAGGTGGGTGTGTCGAGCAACCTCACGACGCAACCTGCGAGTCCGATCATCAGGCAGCCACGCCGCCGGCAGAAAATCCGCCGCCAACAACTGGGCGAGAATCCGAGCGTCGACCTTGTCGGTTTTCACCTTCACCTCGGCAATAGCCCGTGCCTTACGCGGATTAGCCACCACCACCCGTCTCACCAGAGGAGACAACAACACCGCAATAGCGTCACTGTTCCCGGTCGCCTCCAACGCCACCTTATCGTCGGCGGTCAGCGTCTCAGCCCACTCCCGCAACTCCTCCGGTGTCACCCCGATCCGACCCCAATCCCGACACGAACCGTCCTCCACCAACGCCACCGGCGCGAAATTGCGGTGAACATCAAGTCCAAAGAATCTTCCCATGAGAGACCTCCTCATCGAACATGTGTGAGGAACCCGCCGGACGAAAACGACAGAAACGGATTCGCGCTCGCAGCGCAGTCGGGTCAGTCGCAGGGGCGGCCACGTACAAACACGAGCTCTCGGCTCAACGTGTAGATCGGCCTGCCCTAGCTGATTCCCTCCTGACGCCCCTATCCCGGACAGTTACGACTCTACCGACCCGCAACCAGTCCAGGAGAACGAGACCTCACCACCTTTCATACCAGATACCAACGCCATAGAGTCGATCAACTATCAGCTCCGTAAGGTCACCAAGAACCGAGGGCACTCAACCAGCTCGCCATCTACTTCCCAGGGCGACTCCCCGTCGCCTAAACACATGAACCGGAACCACACCATTTACACAGACACCCGGACAGGCCCTGAGGATCTCCCACGAGGCCACATACCAGGCGCTCTACATCCAAGGGCGGGGGCGCTCAAACGGGAACTGGTCGCCTGCCTCCGGACCGGGCGGGCGCTGCGAGTTCCCCGAGCACGAACCAAGGGATCGGGCAAGAAGTTCGTCACTCCAGAGGTCATGATCACCGAACGGCCCGCCGAAGTCGAAGACCGGGCCGTGCCCGGACACTGGGAAGGCGACCTGATCCTCGGACTCCAATCCTCGGCGATCGGGACGCTGGTCGAACGGACCACCCGGTTCACGATGCTGCTGTTGCTGCCCCGCATGGAAGGTCACGGCGACGGACCGACGGTCAAGAACGGGCCACCACTGGCGGGCCACGGCGCAGAAGCCGTGCGAGACGCCATCGCCGCTCAGATCACCACGCTGCCCGACCAACTACGCCGATCGTTTGACATGGGACCAGGGAGCAGAAATGGCCCAGCACGCCCAGCTCCGCATCGACACCGGGCTCCCCGTCTATTTCTGTGACCCGCACTCGCCGTGGCAGCGTGGCACCAACGAGAACACCAACGGGCTGCTACGCCAATACTTCCCCAAAGGCACCGACCTCGCTCGACACAGCCGCGGCGATCTCGATGCCGTCGCCCTCGCACTCAACACCCGACCCCGCAAGACTCTCGGCTGGAAGACACCCGCCGAAGCCCTCAACGAACTCCTACACTCCAATCAACAAGGCAGTGTTGCGACCACCCCTTGAACCCGGTTTGCACGCCGCGGTCGCTGTGATGTATCAGCCCGTCGAGGGCCACCCCGGCACGGTTCCGCTCCCAGATCGCCTACTCTAAGGCTTTAAGAGCCAGATCGGTCTTCAACGATCGGGAGGCATGCCAGCCGACCAGGCGACGGGAGAACACGTCGGTGACGAACGACACGTAGACAAACCCTGACCAGGTTCTCACGTAGCTGAGGTCGGCCACCCACAGCCGGTTCGGAGCTGAAGCCACGAACTGGCGGTCGACCAGGTCCGCGGGTCTGACGCCGGGATCATCAGCCGGGATGGTGGTCCGCTTCGTCTTTCCCCTAACTACACCTTGAATGCCCAGGTCACGCATCAGCCGCTCCACAGTGCAGCGAGCCACCCGGATCCCCTCCCGGTTCAGATGCACCCAGATCTTCGCAGCTCCATACACCCCGAAGTTCTCCTCGAACACCCTACGAGCCTCGACCTTGAGTTCCCCATCCCTGATCAACCGGGCAGACGGAGGCCATCGACGAACATGATCAACTCCTCGGGCCGTCGAGCTCGGCCGCGAAGAAAGCCGAAGCCGCCTTCAG
>WHTL01000050.1 GCA_009377735.1 Acidimicrobiia bacterium | reverse complement strand
GGGCAGTGGCGAAGGGGGACCAACCCAACTCGAGAAGCAGGAGCCCGGAGACGTACCCGCCTACCGCAAAGAACACATTGTGACCAAGCGAGATGTACCCGGTGTAGCCACTCAGAATGTTCCAGCTGGAGGATAGGGCGACCCACATGAAGACGACCGTGCCGACCTGGAGAACATAGTTGTAGGCGTCGTATCCCCGAATCAGGGGTAACAGGGCGACGGCTAGGAGAACGGCGCCAAGAACCAGGCTCCGGCTGACCCGGCCTCCTTTCTTAGGGGCTACCGGCGCAGTAGTGGGGTCGGTCGCTTCGTCAACCTGAACCATCATGCCCTCGTCTGCTTGCCGAAGAGACCCTCGGGTCGGATCATCAGGATGAGAAAGAGGGCGCCGAAGAACGTGAGAGGTGCCCAGGTCGGACCGATCATGTCACTCACAAAAGCCTGCATGATTGAGAGAATGATGGCCCCCAGGACGGCACCCTTGAGACTTCCCATCCCACCGAGCACGATGAGGGAGAGCAAGATGGCAATCCATTGCCAGTGGCGGGACGGGAAGAACGGAAAGATGAAGCTGACCAAGGCACCCGAGGCACCTGCCACCGCCATCCCTATACCGAATGAGATTGTGGAGACCCGCCTAACGTCGACTCCGACGATCTGGGCGGCATCGCGGTTCTGCATGGTGGCCCGGACCCCATAACCGGTTCGGGTGTACTTGAGGAAGGCCCAGAGTCCCAAGAGAAGGAGAAGACTGACCGAAAAGGCGTAGAACTGGCCGGTGGGGAGAAAGAGATCCCCGAAGATGAAGGCGTCCTGAGCATAGGGCGGACCGGCCGACCGGAAGATCCCGGTGAAGAAGTACGACATGAGGCCCTCGGTGACGAAGGCTAAACCGAAAGTCATGAGCACGGTCATCTCGGCGAACCTGGGTGAGCCCTCAATGCGGGGGAAGAGCAGCCGATATAGCACCACACCGAATATGAAGAAGAGGGGAAGGGCCAGAATCATGGAAATGAGAGGATCTACTCCGAGGCGCTCCCACATGAAGAAGCTGAAGTACGCGGCCAAGATTATGAATGCGGCATGGGCAATGTTGACCACTCGCATCACCCCGAAGAGGATGGTGAGCCCCGACGCCATCAGGGCATAGACGCCACCGAGCATGAGTCCCAGAACGGTGATTTGAATGATGTCGATCATTCGGTGCCCTCGCCTCCCTTCTGGGTGGCGCCTGCGAGCTTTCCCAGATACAGGTCGCGAATGCGGGGGTCATCGAGGATCGTGTCGGCCGGCCCTTCGAAGCGCTTGCTCCCGAGGTCGAGGACAAAGACCCAATCGGAGACCTCAATTCCCTTTTTCACGTTTTGCTCGATGAGGAGCACAGTGATGCCCAAATCGGTGGCGAGACGTCCGATGGTCCCGAAGATGGTGTCCGAGATCTGAGGGGCGAGGCCCAGACTGGGCTCGTCGATCATCATGAGGCGAGGCTTGATCATGAGTGCCCGAGCCATGGCGAGCATCTGCTGCTCACCACCCGACATGGTCTGGGCCATCTGCGATGAGCGCTCCGCGAGTTGGGGGAAGAGATCGAATACGAACTGGGTTCTTTCGTCTATGAGCTTGCGGTCCCGCACCAGATAGGCGCCCATCACGAGGTTCTCCCGGACCGTCATTTCGGGGAAGAGCGTTCTGTCCTGGGGAACGAAACAGACCCCCTCCGAAAGGATCTGGTCGGGTCGGAGTGCCCCAATCGATACACCGTCGAAAACAATCTCTCCCTCACGGGGAGGGATGACCCCTGAGATGGTCTTGAGAAGGGTCGACTTTCCGGCGCCGTTGGGTCCGATGATGCAATAGGTGCGGCCCTCCTCGATCTCCAGACTCACGTCAGCGAGGATGTCGGGTCCGGTCCCGTAGCCAGCGCGGACATTCGTGAGGTCAAGGAGTGCCATCAGACGTCTCCCAGGTAGGCGTCGAGAACCCGATGATCCTCCCGGACCACGTCGGGGGTGTCCTGGACGATCACCTGGCCGTGGGCCATGACGGCCACCGAGTGGCTGAGGCGCATCACCACGTCCATGTTGTGCTCGACGATCAGAAATGACGTACCGTCGGCGTTTATCTCCTCAATCCTGTCCATGATGCGCTCCAGGAGGGCGGGGTTCACGCCACCTGCCGGCTCATCGAGGAGGATGAGTCGAGGCTCGGTCATCAACACCGCGGCGAACTCGAGGAGCTTTCGTTGTCCGTAGGAGAGGCGTTTCGCCGGCTCATATGCCAGCCTCTGAATTCCAACAAAGGAGAGCAGATCCATCGCCCTGTCCCATTCGTCGGATTCGGTGCGCGGTCGGAACAGACTGGAGAAGCTGTTAGGGATTTCCGACACCACCATGTTCTCGAGGACCGTCATATCACCCAACTCGCGAGTGATCTGAAAGGTCCGACCCAAACCGCGCTTGGTGATGACGTGGGACATGAGCCCGGTGATTTCCTCACCATCGAAGGTGATGGTTCCAGAGTTGGGGACAACCACCCCCGAGATGGTGTCAAACGCCGTGGTCTTACCGGCACCGTTGGGACCGATCAAGGCGGTGATCTCGCCCTCGGCTGCATTGAACGATGCCCCGTTGACAGCGACGATCCCACCATACGTCTTGGTCACGTTGCGCAATTCCAGGAGTGCCATCAACAGCTATCTGTTCGGACTATGAGAATAGGGGAGCCCGACGAGGCGGGCTCCCCCAATCTGGTCTACCACTCTGGCTTGGGGAAGAGGAGGTCTGTTGTGCCCTCAAATTCACCGATGGGATAGACGAACTCCAATTCGCCTTCCTGCCATTGGTTCACGAGGAAGGCCCGGTTGTCGGCGAGTCCTCGCTCGTCCCATGAGTAGGTACCCATGATGGTTCGTACCGGATCCTCGGCTGTGCGGTCATGGAGCCATTGGCTCATCGCTGCGTTGTCGGTACCGCCGGTGCCCTCCATAGCCTGGGCGATTCCCTGGCAGACCGCAAACGGGATCGCCTCGTCTTCATCGGGTGGCGTGCCGAAGGACTCGGTGAATCCGTCGATGAAGTCCTGGTTGGTGTAGGGCTCGCCTGCAAGGACCCCCTCGAAGTTTGCCAGGGGGCTCCAGACCGAGTGGGTGATGATCCCATTGGCGGCATCACCGAGTGCCTCTTGGAACTCGGTTTGAGCGCCTTGGGACATGTAGACCAAGGGAGCCTGGTAACCCACTGTCTGGAGAGCCTGGGTCAGGGCGATGGCCTCGTCCGGTGATGCGGTAGAAACGGCAAGCATGTCGGCGTCCGCGGATCGTATGGAGTTGGCCAGTGTCAGCCAGTCGGTGTATCCGATGGGCCACACCTCCTCGAACACCACCTCGATGTCCATCTCGGCCAGGAAGCCGGGGGCGAGATCGACGATCTCCCCCGAATCCGGGATCTCCACGGTCCCGCCCAGGAGCCCGTTGGATATCGCAGCGGCAAAGAAGTCATCTGCATTGACTATCGCGGCGGTCTGTGGCCTCTCGGGAATAACTCCCTGCTCCTCGTAGTACTCGACCAGATCAACGATGGTGGCACCCGTCAACTCGGCGGGGAGCGCCTGGAAGTAGAAAATGTTTTCATAGCCGCGCTCATACAAACGGAGCGCCCCACTGGACGGTATGGGATACACCATCCCGTTCTGCTCGGCGACGGTCGATGCCGGGAACCCGAGCAAACTGGAGAAGGTGCCGAGAAGGGCATCGACGCCCTCCACACTGATGAAACGCTGCGTCTGGTTCACGGTGGCTTCGGTGTCGCTGCGGTTGTCCTCGACCAACAACTCAACGGGCCGGCCGAGGATTCCGCCATGGGCATTGAGCTCGTCGACGCAGAACTGGTAGCCGTCGGCGTGTTTGGTACCGGCGATGGAGAACTCACCCGTCAAAGGCAGCGATGCTCCTAGGACGATCGGGTCCCCCTCTGGGGCGACACCAGCGGTGGTTTCGCTGGGAGCAGCGGTGGTCTCGGTGCCGTCGGCACCGGTGGTTTCGGTTGCTGCCGTGGTCTCTGCTGCGGCCGTTGTGTCCGCCGTGGCTGCCGTTGTCTCGGCGGCGGTATCGCCACCGGCGGCGGTTGTGGTGTCGTTGCCTGCGGTACCACCACAGGCCGCGATCACCATGACCAGCACCAGCATTGTGATTATGGATCTGGTCTTCATCATCTTTACTCCTCGCCTATCTGGGCTTCGTTCTGCTGACGTCCCGGAATGCAAAACCAAGGCATCCACTCCGGTTTACGATCCTACAATCGTTTGCTGAGGATCTCAATCGTGACGGGTATGTTTTCGATGGGAAGGTCATGCCCTGTCACCGGCATCGATCATGATCCAAGACACCTGGTCGGTCGTTAGAGCGACGGATCCCGGTCCATGGAAAACGCTTGCCATCGTGTGATGTTGCCACAAAAACCTTTGAGACGCCACCGATTTCTGGATTTGTCCTTCTGGTTACCGCGTTAGAGGATCCCTACGAACTCGGTGGGGGAGCGGTAGATGCCCGGACGGACAGGGAAGGGGTGAGCTTGATAGATGCCGGAGTCTCGGCGTCGGATGCGAGGCTTGCCAGCATCGTGTTGGCTGCCTGGGTTCCCATCTGGCGATAGGGGACGCGCACCGCCGTCAACGCCGGTTGCATCAGGTCCATGAGGGGAGTGTCGTTGTACCCGGTGACGGAAACGTCGACCGCCACCTCCATATCGAGGGACCGGATTGCCCGATAGCATCCGAGTCCGAGGAGGTCGTTTGCCGCCACGATGGCGGTGATCTCGGGGTGGCGGCTGAGGAGCTCGCGGGCTGCTCGGTGACCGGGCTCGACCTGGAACCAGTCGGCCTCTTCGACCAGGTCGTGGTCGGACTCCAACCCAAGCTCCTGGGTCCAGGAGAGAAAGGCACGCTTGCGACCGAGACCGGTCGACACCCGGCTGGGCCCGGCGACGTGCCCCACCCTTCGATGACCCAAGGAGGCGAGGTGCTCAACGGCCAAACCGATACCGGCATGGTCGTCACCCACGATGGCGGGTACCGATCCGTCGTCGATGGATCGATTGACCAGGACGATGGGAACGCCTCGCTCGCGTACCGTGTCGATGGCGGAGTCGCTGCGGGTGGCGGTGGCAAGAATGAGGCCGTCGACATGACGCTCCAGCATGGAGGCGACGACTCCATCGGCGCTTTCAGGGTCCCCGTCGGCGTTTCCGATGAGGACCGAGTAGCCGTCATCGACGAGCACAGATTCTGCACCGGCGATGATCGGGCCAAAGAGCGGGTTCTCGACATCGGGAATGACCATTCCCACCGACATCGACTGGTTGGTGCGTAGTCCTCTGGCCAACGGATGGGGCCGATATCCAAGCATTCTCGCCGCCGCGGCGACTCGTTCCAGGGTCTCGGGATTGACCACCGATGATGTGAGTGGGTTAAGGGCCCGGGATGCGGTAGACACGTGTACCCCGGCCTCTTTGGCCACGTCCTTGAGTGTGATGCGCGATGTCACGGTGTGTTCAACCTAGCGGATTTGGGCCGGTCGCTGCGAACGATTTCTTTTGTGGCGATCCTGCCGCTGCCGGATAGGAGCTACCGGTATGCATCCCCCCGTTCCAGTGCCTACAATCGTTTGCGAGAAGATGGAGGCCCTTCCCCGGGATGAGGTTCTGTCTTCTTTAGTAGACGCCGGGACGGTCAAGGAGGATCGGGCAGATGGCTGAGATCAATGAGTTGAAAGTGGGATGGATCGGGGTGGGCCGGATGGGGTATGCCATTCTGGAACGGCTCCTCGCCGGTGGTGCCGATCTTTGGGTCTACAACCGAACTCGGTCGAAGGCAGAGCCGTTGTCGGAGTTGGGGGCGAAGATCGTGGATTCGCCCTCGGAGTTGGCGGAGCGTGATGTGGTCTTCACCATGGTGGCCGGTCCGTCGGATGTGTTGGAGGTCACTCTCGGTGATGATGGTGTGCTCTCTCGCGGTGACGTCCGGCCGGGGGTGCTGGTGGATTCGACGACGATAGATCCCACCACCTCGAGGGAGCTGTCGTCACGGGCAGCGGAGTTGGGGACGGCGGTGGTTGCGGCCCCCGTGTCGGGGAATCCCAATGTGGTGGCGTCTGGGAATCTCACTGCGGTGGCGTCGGGACCGATGGAGGCGTATGAGAAGGTGCGTCCGTTGTTGGAGTTGTTTGGCCGGAAGGTGACCCATGTTGGGGAGGGTGACGAGGCGCGGTTGGTGAAGATCTGTCACAACCTGATGTTGGGTGTGGTCACCCAATCGATGGCCGAGATCACGGTGTTGGCCGAGGCTGCGGGGGTGGCACGGTCCGACTTCTTGGAGTTCCTTAATGACAGTGTGATGGGGTCGACCTTCACCAAATACAAGACACCGGCGTTCGTGAACCTTGACTACACCCCCACCTTCACCTGGCATCTGCTGCGTAAGGATTTCGAGTTGGGTCTCGCCTCCGGCCGTGATCTCAACGTGCCCCTTCCCACCGCCGCCCTCGTCCACCAGATCGTCGTTGAGGGAATCGGGAACGGATACGGCGACGAGGACTTCGCCGGTCTCCTGACCAAATTGGCCAACGGTGCCGGGCTCGAAATAGAGTCAGAGAACAAAGAAGTCTCCGACGGCCTCGACTGAGAGCGGATCGCACCTATGGCACAGAATCCCATCCTCGAAGGACTCCAGAGCCGGGGTCATGACCGACTCCTCATAGGAGGCGATTGGCAGCCTGCATCTGATCAGGCGACCATCGATGTCCTCGACCCATCAATTGGCGAAACGGTGGCGACGGTTCCAAGCGGATCCGTCGAAGATGCCAAGGCAGCGGTCGATGCGGCATCTACTGCCGCCGCAGATTGGGCCGGAACATCGCCCCGCTCCCGCGGCGAAATACTCCGCAAGGCATATGAGTTGATGACCGAGAGAGCCGATGATCTGGCGTCCCTGATCGTTCTCGAGATGGGTAAGACACTGGCTGAATCCCGTGGTGAGATCCTGTACGCCGCCGAGTTCTTCCGCTGGTACTCGGAGGAGGCGGTGCGAAACATCGGATCGTTGTCGGTTGCTCCCAACGGCGATAAACGGATCATCGCCATCGACCAACCTGTGGGCGTTTCGCTTCTCATCACACCATGGAACTTCCCGGCGGCCATGGCCACCCGAAAGATCGGCCCAGCCGTTGCCGCAGGGTGCACCATGATCCTCAAACCTGCCTCGGACACACCCCTGACCGCCCTCGCCGTAGGTTCTCTGCTGGAAGAGGCTGGTCTCCCTCCCGGCGTGCTCAACGTGATGCCGTCCAAGCGTTCTTCTGAGGTGGTGCCGGCAATTCTCGGTGACGACCGTGTCCGGCTCCTCTCGTTCACCGGATCCACGGAAGTTGGCCGCACCCTCCTCTCACAGGCAGCGGAGAGCGTCGTCAACACTTCCATGGAGTTGGGCGGAAACGCTCCTTTCCTCGTCTTCGACGACGCCGATATCGATACCGCCGTCGAGGGCGCCATGATCGCCAAGATGCGCAATGGTGGGCAGTCGTGCATCGCGGCCAACCGGTTCTATGTCCATGCCGCGGTGGCCGACCAGTTCTCCGAGGTCTTCACCAAGGCTATGGCGGATGTTCGGGTAGGTCCGGGAATGGATCCGGATGTGGGTTTGGGCCCCCTGGTCAACCAAGGTGCGCAGAACGACATGGCAGAGTCGGTAGAAATGGCGACCGAATCCGGTTCCGAGGTATTGACAGGTGGACGACAACCCGACCGACCCGGGTTCTACTTCGAACCAACCGTTCTGGGTGGGGTTGGCAGGGAGACGCCTCTCCTGAAGCGTGAGATCTTCGGACCGGTGGCCCCGCTGGTCACCTTCGAGACCGAGGACGAGGCGATCGAGCTCGCCAACAGCACCGAATATGGTCTGGCGGCTTATCTCTTCAGCTCCGATCTGAGTCGGGCACTCCGCGTGGCCGAGGCGCTGGAATCGGGAATGGTGGGGGTCAACCGCGGCCTCATCTCCGATCCCGCCGCACCGTTCGGCGGTGTGAAGCAGAGTGGCATCGGTCGCGAGGGCGCCCATGAGGGAATGCTCGAGTTCTTGGAGACCAAGTACATAGCTGCCGACTGGTAGCTGGTGTGAGCCTGAACTTAGGGCTGGGGACGTCGCTGGGCGGCTGTGGGAACCCTGGGTTCGGGGCGTCGGTGGTGTGAGCCTGAACTTCGGGCTGGGGACGTCGCTGGGCGATTGTGGGAACCCTGGGTTCGGGGCGTCGGTGGTGTGAGCCTGAACTTCGGGCTGGGGACGTCGCTGGGCGGCTGTGGGAACCCTGGGTTAGGGGCGTCGGTGGTGTTCCGCCCGTGCCTCCGCCATGGCTGCGATGTGGTCGCCGATGGCCAATGAGGCGGTGGCGGCTGGGGATGGTGCGTTCAGCACATGGATCGAGCTAGGGCCCTCAACTACTGAGAAGTCATCGACTAGCTTGCCGTCGGCGGACACGGCTTGTGCTCTGACCCCCGCGCCACCTGCTGTGAAGTGCTCGGCTCGAATCTCAGGGACGAGACGTTGGGCGGAGCGGGCGTAGAGGCGGCGGGAGCGGGATCGCCACATCTCTGTGGAACCAGTCCGCCAATGATGGGATGCAAGACGAAGGAACCCGGGGTATCTGACGGTCTCCCAGACATCGGACCAGTTCGCTGATCTATTCCTGTAGTGCTCCCTACCCAAGGCGAGCACCGCATTTGGCCCCACTTCGACCGTGTCGTTCACCCGTCTGGTGAAGTGAACCCCCAAGAATGGAAAGCGAGGATCGGGTACCGGGTAGATGAGTTCCTTCACCAGTGGGGCAGCCACCTCGGTCAACAGGTGATACTCGCCGCGGAAAGGTACGATCCGCACCGGTGTATCTAGGCCCGCCATGGCCGCCACCCGGTCCGAATGTAGTCCAGCGCAGTTTATGAGGATCGAGGCTCGATCGATCCCTTGAGGCGTTTCCACCACGACCCCACCGTCATCCTCGGAGATCCGGGTCACGGGCGACCGCACCCTCACCGCGCCGTCGAGGTTGTCGGCGAGTCGTCTCGCCACCGCAGCGAAGTCGGCGACACCTACCTCTGGGACATGGAGCGCCTGCATGCCCACAGCGTGGGGCTCGTGATCCTTGATACCGTCCGGTCCAATCCGGGTCAGGCCCTTCAGGCCATTGGCGTTGCCGCGGCGTTCCAACTCGTCGAGGGCGGGGAGCTCGTCCGATTGGGTAGCGATCACCAGCTTTCCCGTCATTCGCATGGGGAGGTTCTCGTCCTCGCAGAATTGCACCATCCGCTGCCGTCCCTCGACGCACAGCCGCGCCTTGAGCGACCCCGGTTTGTAGTAGAGACCGGAGTGGAGGACGCCGCTGTTGTTGCCGGTCTGATGGTCCCCAACCTTGCTCTCCTTCTCAAGAACAATGACATCGAGACCGGGGCGGCTCTGAGTGAGCGCCCGTGCGGTGGCGAGACCGACGATTCCACCTCCCACAATTATGACGTCGTGGCGGTCGGTCATCGGAGGCTCTGGATGGTCGGCATTATTGCAACCGTAATCATTGATATAACCCCTGCGTGCAGGATCGGATGTAGGCTCTCCCTGCACCCCGGCACTGAGGAAGACGCGAAATGGCAGGACCGAAACTTGACGACATAGCACGAGAGGTGGGAGTCCATCCCTCGACTGTGTCGCGTGCCCTCAATCCCGCCAAGGCGTCGATGGTCCGTCCTGACACTCGCATCAAGGTGGAGGAGGCGGCGAGACGGCTGGGCTATCGGCCGGACCTGGTGGCGCGGGGCCTGCAAAGTGGTCGCACTGCCACAGTTGGCGTGATTGTCGCCGACCTCGGTAACACCTTCGTCACGCCCATCATCCATCGACTCACCTCGGCCCTGGAGACGGCGGGGATGGTCCCGATCATCGGGGAAACCCAGGATGACCATGAGCGGTTCACCCGGATACTGGACCACATCATCAGCCGTCGGGTGGATGCGGTGGTCACCGCCGCGGCCCGGTCGGGCGACAAAGAGATTCTCGAGTCTGCTGGGAGACTGCTTCCGGTCGTGGTGGCGGCGCGGCCCCTGGAGGGAACCTCGCTCCCCCAGGTGATCCATGATGACCGGGCTGGTGCACGGTTGGTGGCAGAGCATCTCGCCGATCTCGGTCATAAGCGGGTGGGTCAGCTCCGAGGTCCGCTTGACGTCGCCAACTTCAGCCAGCGTGCCGAAGCCTTTTCGGAGGCATGCCAGCGTCTGGATTTGGAGGAGATACCGGTTTTCGGGATTGGGGAGCGTCCCATCTTCGACGAGGGGCGGCGCCTCATGGAAATGCTGCTCGAGGACACTGACCGACTGCCCACAGCGGTCTTCGCCCACAACGATCTGATGGCACTCGGTGCTCTTTCCACCCTCCACGCCGCGGGGCTGAGTGTTCCCGACGACGTTTCCCTTGTGGGATACAACGACCTGCCCGCCATGGATTTGGTGGCACCACCGCTCACCACCGTGAGATACCCGAGTAGGGAGATAGGGACCGCGGCGGGAGAACTGATCGTCGAGGTCCTCGGCGGTGCCGAGCCCGAGGATGTATGCCTCGACACCCATCTCGTGGTCCGGAAGTCGACTCGGGCGATCAGGTAGGACCCATTACTTCTGGGAGACTCCGTCCCCCAGACCCCCAACGGCTGCCTCTACGTCTCAACTCGCGGGGTCGGGGCCGTCCGACCTCACCTCCGCAATCGCTGACTGTCTGCCGTCGACACTGCGTATCGTGTCCGGTGTCGTTGCATTCGAGGTCTCCTGAAGCTTCGTGGTGGTATTGGCTGAGATATTGCTATTCAGCGTTGGGTACGCGCCTTCGGCCCTGATACTGGTCGGGGTGAGTTCGTGGCCAAGGCTCAGTCCAATTGGGAGGACAGTCTCACCTGGTCCCAAGACGTCACCATTGAAGTTCTCCCCTCGAAGGCATAGGGTGACCTCACTAAGCTTCTGCAAACGTTTGAAGCAGCGAATTTGTCGAGGAGGAGAGACTCATGAGTGGAAGTGTGGTGGTCATAGGTGGTTCATCGGGTCTGGGGAAGGCGATCGCAGCTCACTATGCGGGGCAGGGCGATGAGGTTGTCCTCACCAGCCGCGACGGGGAACGAGCCGAGTCAGCGGCTGCCGATATCGGCGGGTCGGTTCGGGGGTTGGCGGTAGACCTTGCGAGACCACACGAAATCGCAAATGGCCTAACCGATGTTGGGTCGGTGCTTCATCTTGTTGTCGCCGCTATCGAAAGGGATGAGAACACCGTCAGGGACTACGACATCGAGGGTGCCATCTATCTCTCCACCCTCAAGTTGGTGGGATACACCGAGGTGGTTCACGCCCTGGTCGACCGATTCACCCCAGATGGCTCCGTTGTTCTCTTTGGCGGGCTCGCCAAGGAGCGTCCCTATGTCGGATCTACCACGGTGAGCACGGTCAACGGTGGTATCTCCACCATGATCAACACCATGACGGTGGAATTGGCACCGCTCCGCTTCAATGCTATTCACCCCGCAGTGGTGGGTGACACCCCGTACTGGGAGGAGAAGCCGCCCGAGGTTCTCGAGGCGATCCGCAATCGGACCCCGACGGGGCGATTGGTCACCACCGCCGAGATAGTTCACGCCGTCGCGTTTTTGTTGGAGAACGGCGCGGTTAACGGTGTGAACCTGGTGGTCGACGGAGGCTCTCTCCTGGGTTGAGAACCAGCAGCGGCTGCTCTAGGTGATGTCCTTCAGGTACTTCCAATCGCGGGCGAATCGGTAGGAGTGCCGTGGCGGAGGTGCGGGTGCCTGTGTCTCCAGCCACCGGACCCGCTCGGTCCCGGGATTGGCGAACTCATGGACACAGCCGACCCCGGCAAAAGCGATGTCTCCCGTCTCGAGACGGAATGTCTCCCCATCGAAAACCGCGTCCACCCCGCCATCGAGGATCAGATAGGTCTCCTCGAAGGGGTGGTCATGGGCTCCGGCGAAACCGTCCGGCTCATATTGCACCATGAACATCGTCTGCAGCTGTGTCCCCAGATCCGTATCGGCCATCATCTTCACGGTGATGCCGCTGTAGACGAGCAACGCCGTCCGCATGCTGGCTGACAGGGCGAGACGATCCTGGGTCTGTTTGTCGACATCCATGTTCTCGGGATCGATGTGCCCATAACGCCGAGTCCGAGGGTCTCTGACATCGATCGGGGTCGGCTCCGGTGAGCCGAAGTCGTTGACCCAGTAGGTGTCACCTTCGTGGGCGGCCCGTGGTTGGGGGGCGAGCATCTGAGCCCACTCCACCGGTTCATCCCCGTTGTTACGCCAGCGATGCTGTGTGCCCGTTGGGTTCAACCCGTAGTCCCCCGGTGCCAGGGTGAACGATCCACCAGGGACCTCGGCTGTCAGTTCCCCCCGGAGGATGTAGAAGGTCTCCTCATAGGAATGCACATGGGCTTCCACCGAGCCGCCTGGTTGTAGTCGGCAGATACCAAAGTCGGTATGGACGGCTCCGGGGGTGTCCTCACCGACCATACCCCATCGAGTGAACCCAGTGTCGTGACCCCCGAAGTTCGCTGGCTCTTCGAAGACCGCATCAGCGGCATGGAGGACGGCGAATCGTTTGGGTCCGCTACCCACCGTTCTTGTCTCCGGTCTCGAAATCGAGAGCCAAACGGTCGGAGCAGGCATCATCGAGAATCTCGACCAGCCTCACATGAGCCTCGTGCTCCCAGTAGCCGGGTAGATCATCAGCGGTATCGAGACGCACCAACATCCCGTGAGTCCAACCTCGCTCCAGACCACCCTTGTTGAAGTTGGTGCCCGCCGTGATCTCCCGGACGGTGTCGAGAACGACGATTTCGCTCAGGAACGTCTCCAGCGCGGCATCAACCTCGGCAGCCCGATCGGGCTTGGCGGCCAACAGGACATAGTGCTCGATCATGAGAAAGGTGCCTCTCGCTCGGGTCGGGGATCCAATTGTCCCAGACTAAACCTTCAGCCAATCGCTCTTGGGGTTCTCGATCTGGGACACGAGATGGTCCTTTGATTGGGCTACGAGATCGACCGCCCCGGAGACGTCTGCCGTGAGCTTGCCGTCGCGCTTGTGGAACTTGCCCCCGATGATAACCGTGTCGACGTTGGATACATCGGCGCCCAGCACGACACTCGCCACCGGGTCGATGACTGGTGCGGTGTTGATGGCATTGCCGTCGATGACGACGATGTCGGCCTGCTTTCCAGGTGTGAGAGAGCCTGTGGTGTCCTCGAGACCTACAACGTGCGCCCCGTTGATGGTGGCCATCTTCAGGATGTCCCTCGCAGTAACCGTGTCCTCGGGGATGTTCTCGTCGGCTTGCCACGATGTCGCGTTGACCAGAACTCGTTCGGCCCCGAATGCGGCGTGCATCTGGGTGAACATGTCCCCGGGAACTGTCGTGACCACATCGATGGAGAAGCTGGGACGAAGGCCATGTGAGACGCAAGGGCTGGTCGGGGGTTGCCCATGACCCATCTGCAACTCCACCTGGGCGGCTACCGAGACGGTGCCGCCGCTGTCGCGGACCATCTTCCATTCCTCCTCACTCAAGTAGCAGGAGTGCACATACGTGGTGTCCGAACCGAGGAGACCCATGTCCGAGAGCTGTTGGACCATGCCGAACCGACCTGCCAGGCGGCCCATTGCTACATGCACCGTGATCGGGATCCCCAGATCACGTGCCAGCTTCCATTCCTGTTCCACCACCTCCGGCTTGCAGAACCCCGGTCCCCGGGTGGCGAGGGCCATTGTGAGCAGCCCGTCGTCGGAGGAGAAGTAGGTATCTCGGATCCGGGTGACATCGTCATTGGGCATGGCGATGGTGCTCTCGAACCAGTAGTCGGCAAGTGAGGTGTTGGCGCTGCCATAGGCGTAGACGCTACGGATTCCGCTTTCTTGGAGACCCTGGATACCGGCGTCGGGATGCTCGGGGGTGTTGTTGATGTGCGACCAGTCGAGGAGGGTGGTTATCCCGGCATTGATACATTCAAGCGACCCTGCGAGATTGGAGGCATACACGTCCTCGGGACGGTAGAGCGGGGCAAAGGAGTCGAGGATCTCTACGAAGTAATCGTCGAGGGTGGCATTGGGCGCCGAGCCCCGAATGGCCGTTTCCCACGTGTGGCGATGGCTGTCGATGAAGCCGGGGATGACAATATCCCCCGAGACATCGATTACCTCGGCGTCACCTGCCTCAAGATCTGAGCCCACCGCGGCGATCTTGCCGTTCTCGATGAGGATATCCCCTTTGGCGACATCCCCCAGGTCGTCGTCCATGGTGATTACGTGGCCACCTTGGAGTAGCACTCGTTCTGACATGGCGTTCGCCCTTTCTGCCGGAAGAATGGCCCGGCACGCAGCTGGATTGGCCAAACACTGGAGGTGGTTACCCAGAGGAGCGGATTTCGGGAGCGCCGCCTCCTTCTCCCCGTTTCTGGACCATCCTCGCAAACGTTTGAATCAGGGCGAACACTACGGAGCGTGCATCGTATCCGCAAGTGATTTCCGCATGCCACATCGTTACGCGATCGGATCAGAAGTCGACGGATCAGGGCAACATCCATCCACCGATCTAGTGGCCTGTCGCCGAATTACCTGCGCAGTCTCGCCGGGCCTAGACGCCGCTTGCTGCGTCCTCGTCCTAGACGCACCGCTGCGGGTGCGCCTTCGTCCTGCGTCCTTGCCATCGACGCCGATGCCTCGGCGACACCGCGGCATCAATCCAGCGACAGACCACTTGCCGTCCTGCTAAAAAGATGTCACTAACCCAAACGTTTGTTGTAGGGTTCTCCATGCAACTTCAAGCGTTTGCAGAACCAAAGTTAGTGGTATTGAGCGCGGGAGTGCCCGGAGACCACGACGAGGAGGAATGGGATGACGACTAAGACGATGCGGCTCATGAGGACCGTGACTCTGGTGGCAGTGTTGGCGATATTGCTTGCCGCCTGTGGTGGAGATGGTGGCGATGGTGCCGACACCACCGCTGCCGGAGCCGACACCACGGCTGCCGCGGCCGACACCACCGCGGCTGGCGGAGATACCACCGCAGCCGGTTCCGAGGCCACCACGGCCGAGACGACGGCAGAAGCCGAAGCCCCAAGTGGTGACCCGATTGTCGTGGGGAGCACCCTCGCCCTCACTGGGCCCTTGGCCCCCACGGCTGCCATCCACCAGGCGGCCGGTGGGCTCTTCGTGGAGCAGCTCAATGCCTCCGGTGGGCTCCTGGGGCGACCCGTGGAGTGGCGAGTTCTCGATGACGAATCCGTAGCCGATCAGTCTGCATCCCTCTACGAACGTCTCATTACCGAAGAACAGGTCGATCTGACCATGGGCCCCTATGGAACCGGGGCGATCACGGCGGCGATGACCGTGGCGGAACGATACGGCTACGTGTTCCCCCAGCACACGGGGAGTCTCACCTACGCATTCGATTACGAATGCCAGTTCCCGGCATGGCCCACGGGTAGATACCCGAACGTGACCAATCCCGAGCTGGTCTATGACGCCATCGAGTCGAGTGGCACCACACCGGAGACGATTGGGTTTGTC
>WHTL01000207.1 GCA_009377735.1 Acidimicrobiia bacterium | reverse complement strand
TTCGATCGGATGTCGTTCCGTTACGACCAGGACGGTCCCCTCGTTCTGCGCGACATAGAGGTGGAAGCCGAGCCCGGCTCTCTGGTCGCCTTCGTGGGGAAGTCGGGTGCGGGCAAGTCCACGTTGTTGAGCCTCGTTCCGCGTCTCTACGACCCGACGGAGGGACGAGTCCTGATGGACGGTCACGATGTCTCCCATCTGTCCTTCGCCTCTATTGCCCGGCTCGTAGGGATGGTCACCCAGGAGTCGTACCTGTTCGCCGACACCCTCGCCACCAACATCTCCTACGGCAATCCCGACGCCACCCGGGCCGAAATCGAGAAGGCAGCCCGTGCCGCTGCCATCCACGACCGTATTATGGACTTCGAAGATGGATACGAGACCTCCGTGGGCGAGCGGGGATCTCGTCTCAGTGGTGGGGAGCGGCAGCGTATCGCCATCGCCAGGGTCCTCCTCTCCGATCCGCGCTACCTCGTCCTCGACGAAGCCACATCGTCCCTCGACAGCACCTCGGAGCGGCTCATACAGTCGGCGTTGGGAGAGTTGATGAGTGGCCGTACCACCCTGGCCGTTGCCCATCGGCTCTCCACCATCCAGGCCGCCGACATCATCCACGTCCTCGATAAGGGAAGGATTGTCGAGTCCGGCACCCACGACGAGCTCCTGGCCCGCGACGGTATCTACCGGGAGCTGTACCGCATCCAGTTCGACGACGGCGCCATCGAGGCCCGCTGCGCCGAGGGGATCGTCTACTCAGACGGGCACATCAGCGACGGCGACCATCATCAGACCTGCCGGGAGCGTGGCGAGTCTCTCCGCAACCGCCGCAGAGTGGCTCGGCCGTTAGGTGGGTCGCGGCCATGAAGTCGAAATACAATCCGCCACAGGAGGTGGGCCATTATCCCAACCGACACAATTAAACTGTCTGACGCCCAGACGTTGCGAATCGTGGAGTCAACACCTGACGTCCTCGAGATCGAATCGACCTGGACCACCAGCACCAAGAAGCCGCCCACCCACTGGCACCCACGGCAACAAGAGCATTTCGAGGTATTGGAGGGCGAGTTGACCGTCGAGCTCGACGGCGCAGGACAGGTTCTGGTCGTAGGGGACACCATCGACGTGCCACCTCGCACCGGGCACTGTATGTGGAATGATAGCGCCGCTACGACCCGGGCCACCTGGCAGATCACCCCAGCCCTTCGCACAGAGGAGATGTTCCGCTTCATCGACCGCGAGACCTCCCTCCTGGGCCGGATAAGGATGCTGGTGATGTTCCGTCACGAGTTCCGGCTAGGCCGAGGAGCTTCAGGAACGTCTGGTTAGGCTCAGATCATGGATAAATACGTGGCATTCCTCAGAGCGATCAACGTCGGGAATCGTCGAGTGAAGATGGCCGATCTGGCAGATCACATCGCCGCCATCGGCTACACCGAAGTCAACACCCATATCGCCTCCGGAAACGTCATCGTCACCGCGGACGACACCACACCCGAGGAGGTGGAAGACACCCTCGAGACGGTGCTGGAGGACCAACTCGGGTTCGAGGTACCCACCTTCGTCAGATCTGCGGAAGCCGTCAGGGCAATAGTCAGCACCGCCCCCGATCTCGATGTGAGTAGTGATGACGTGTTCGCTGTTGGGTTCCTCAAGGTGGCCCCTGCCGCGGTCGCGATCGAAGACCTGCTCAATGCAGTTCCCGATAACCAGGCGGCTGCCGTCACCGGTCGCGAGGTGTGGTGGCGACGGGTTCGGGGAGACGCACGCGGTTTCAACTTCGATGTGGAAGGCTTGCTGGGACAGCAAACCACCTTCCGGAACATCTCGACCGTGGAGACGATCGTCGAGAAGTATCTCGATTGAGGAGCTCGGTTTGATCGGATGGCTAGATAACCTGCGAGAGCGGATGGCGGTGGCTGCCAGCGCCCCCTTCGCACATGCCGAGTATCCGCTGGCCCACACGCTCGATTACCGGGGTGATCCCGGTCTGTTTGGGCCAGACTCGGTGACATGGCGGGTGGTTGGGTCGCCGATATCCCTCTTTGGCGGCATCCGCGGTCTTCTCGTTCAGGCCGCCCACCCCGAGGTGGTCGCCGGGGTGGAGGACCACTCCCGCTACCGCCAGGACCCCCTCGGGCGACTGTCACGAACCAGTAACTACGTGGTCGCCACGTCGTTCGGGGCGGTGCCGGAAGTGGAGAAGGCGGTGGACGTGGTGAGGAGACGACACGTCACTATCACCGGGACATCCCACCGGCAAATCCCCTACACCGCCGATGACCCGGAGCTCTCTGCCTGGGTTCACAATTCGCTGACAGCAGGATTCCTGGTGTGCCACCAGACCTTCTCGGGCGAACCTCTCACCGTCGATGAGGCCGATGCTTTCGTATCCGAACAGACCAGGGTGGGCGCCCTCCTGGATTCCGACCCCATGCCGACCACTGCCGACGATCTCCTCCAGTGGGTTAGGGAGTATCCCGACGTGGGAACCGCCCCCGGCATGGAAGATGCTGTGGCCTTCCTGCGGCGACCGCCACTCGACCCACTTCCCCGTTTCGTCTACCGCTTCATATTCGCCGCAGTCGCCGCCACGGTGCCACCGCGGCTCCGAGACGTCCTCGGTATCCGTCGGGTACCGGGGGCGATACTCGTCGGTAAGGCGATCGCCGTCCTCCTCAGGTGGGTCCTCGGCTCCTCCCCTACCTGGAAGCTGGCTTGTCTCCGTATCGACGCACCTCTCCCAGAGGGAAGGGTCTTCAAGCAACCGATGTTGGTCGACGTCCCCGAGACTCTGGATCGGTAGAGCTGAGCGACCACTCCTGGTTGTCCCAACCCCGAACTTTGGGCTGGGAGCGTCGCTAGGCGGTTGTGGGAACCCTGGGTTCACTGAGCCCGAGCGCGGCCGCTAGTCCTTCTTGCTTTTGCCCTTTGCCTTTTGGGCCTTCTTCCACATCCTTACCTCGGAGAGGACCTCTTGGGAGTCGATATCGGCGGCCGAGCGTGGGGTCTCGTCATCGAAGGGTGCTGCAACCTTCTCCCATCCCTCCGGGGTGATGTCGAACCTCTTGGCGAGGATGGCGGTGAAAATCTTCACCTTGTCCGGCCCGTATCCGGGGAGGGCGGCGAGACGCTTCTTCAACTCTTTGGCATCCTCGACGTCCGCCCATACATTGGCGCCATCGCCGTCATACTCCTCGACGAGTATCTCCGCGAGGGCATGAACCCTCTTCGCCATGCTCTGCGGAAAACGGTGGATGGCCGGTGGCCCCTTGCAAAGTTGCACGAACTCTTCGACGTCCATATTGGCGATCGCCTCGGGGGACAACCCCTCCATGCGCTCGGCGATGGTCGCCGGGCCACGGAAGGCCCACTCCATGGGGACCTGCTGATCGAGCAGCATCCCTATAAGGAGCGCTGTTCCGTCGGTGTTGAGCAGGTCGTCGGCGGCATCGTCGCCCGTAATGGAGAGTGTTCCTCTTGTCATGGCCACCAGGCTACCCGAACGCACAAATCTGCCGGAATGGTTAGCGTCAGACCCGAAGAGACCATGGAAGGATTCTGATGCGTGTGCCACTCACCGTCGCGGACTTTCTCGATCGTGCCGGGCTGGTGTATCCGAAACAGCCGGGATTTATCGACGAGCCCGATCCGCCCGGCGGCGGTCTCGGTGAGCTCACTTACGGTCGAGTCGCCGAGCTGGCCCGAGCACAGGCAGCCGGGTTCGACGCCGCCGGACTGGAGAGGGGCGACAGGGTTGGGATCGTCTCTCAGAATGCGGCCCGTCTCCTTGTCTCGTTCTTTGGTGTGAGCAGTTGGGGTCGGGTTCTGGTACCAATCAACTTCCGTCTCGGTCGTGATGAGATCGCCTACATAGTGGAACATTCCGGGCTTCGTACCCTGCTGGTGGATCCTGAGCTGGACGAGGTCACGAAGGGTATCGACGTCGAGAACCGCATCGTCCTCGGCACCGCCACCGACGGAGAAATCTTTCCCGAAGGCGGCCAGCCCGAGCCCTGGGATGATCCCGACGAGGACGCCACAGCCACCATCAACTACACCTCGGGGACCACCGCCCGTCCCAAGGGGGTGCAGATGACCCACCGCACCATCTGGCTCAACGCCGTCACCTTCGGGCTCCACACCCAGATCTCCGATCGCGATGTGTATCTCCACACCCTACCCATGTTCCATTGCAATGGATGGGGCATGCCATACGGGCTCACCGGCGTGGGCACCACCCAGATCGTCCTCCGTAAGGTCGACGGTACCGAGATTCTCCGGCGGGTAGACCAACACGGTGTCACCCTCATGTGTGGGGCACCGGCGGTGGTCAATAGCGTGCTCGACGCCGCCCGCTCCTGGGACGGACCCATCCCCGGCGCAGGGACCACCCGGATCGTCGTCGCCGGTGCGGCTCCACCCACCAGCACAATCGAGCAGGTGGAAACGGTCCTTGGTTGGGAGTTCATCCAGATCTACGGACTCACCGAGACCGCACCACTCCTCACCATCAACCGGACCCGCCGAGAATGGGACGACCTCCCTCCCGACGAACGCGCCAGACACCTCAGCCGTGCCGGGGTACCGGCAATTGGCATCCGCACCGAAACCGACGATTCAGGTGAGATCCTCGCCAGGGGAAATCACATTCTCGAGGGGTACTGGGAGCAACCCGAAGCCAGCGAAGCCGCTCTGGAGGGTGGCTGGTTCCACACCGGAGACGGCGGTTCCATAGACGGGGACGGGTACGTGACCATTTCCGATCGGAAGAAGGACGTGATCATCAGCGGTGGCGAGAATGTCTCCTCCATCGAGGTGGAGGATTGTCTCTTCTCCCATCCCGCCGTGGCCGAGGTCGCCGTCATCGGCATCCCGTCGGACAAATGGGGCGAAGAAGTCACGGCCCTGGTGGTCCTCGCCGACGGCGAGGATGCCAGCCCAGACGAGCTGATCTCCTGGTGCAAGGAGCGGATCGCCGGTTACAAGACCCCCAAGACCGTCGAGTTCCGCGATGAACTGGCCCGCACTGCCACCGGCAAGCTACAGAAGTACAAACTGCGCTATCCTTATTGGGAGGGCACAGGCAGCCAGATCAACTGATTCTGTCCGAACCGAGGGCGGAGATGATCGCCGTGCGATGTCCTCCACCCTGGGTTCAGGTTATCGGTTGGGCGTCGAGGGCCTGCTCCAGGTCGGTCTGGAGGTCGGCGACGGACTCGAGACCTACGGAGACCCTGATGACACCGTCAGAGATTCCCATCGACTTGCGGATCTCGGGGCCGAGACGCCGATGGGTGGTGGTGGCTGGGTGCGTTACCAGACTCTTCGAGTCGCCCAGGTTGTTGGATATGTCGATCAGCTCGAGGGCATCTAGCACCGCGAACGCCTCGACGACGCCGCCGTCGATCTCGAAGGTGATGACTGTGCCACCGCCCCTCATCTGGCGGTGCGCCAGATCACTCTGGGGATGAGAACCGAGGCTGGGGTAAATCACACGCTTCACCCGGGGATGACCCTCCATCCAGGTGGCCATGGTCACCGCCGTCTTCTGCATCGCCTCCACCCTGAGACGGAGGGTCTCCAGACTCTTCACCAACACCCAGGCGTTGAAGGGCGACATGGAGGGTCCGGTGTGTCGGATCCATGGTTTGACGTTGCTCTCGATGTAATCGGAGGATCCCAGGATGGCACCACCAAGGGTGCGACCCTGGCCGTCGATGTGCTTGGTGGCCGAATACACCACGACATCGGCTCCGAGTTCGAGCGGAGCTTGCAGGATGGGTGTGGCAAAGACGTTGTCGACGATGACCTGGGCGCCGGCAGCGTGGGCGAGATGTGAGACTGCCGCGATGTCGACCAGCTCCTGCATCGGGTTCGACGGAGATTCGAAAAAGACGGCCTTGGCGGGTGTCGCCAGGGCTTCCTCCCACTGGTCCATATCGATGCCATCGACGAAGGTGGTTTCGATCCCCCATCTAGGAAGGAGCTCGTCGAGGATCACGAAACAGGAACCGAAGAGATTCCGTGAGGCCACCACCCGGTCACCCGTCTCGAGGAGAGAGATCAGCGAGTAGAAGACCGCCGCCATCCCTGATGAGGTGGCAAAACAGGCTTCGGCACCCTCGATTAGACGCAGCCGCTCCTGGAAGGCAGTGACGGTGGGGTTACCGTAGCGGGAGTAGATGTAGCGATCTGACTCACCGGCGAAGGCCTTTTCCGCCTCGGCGGCCGAGTTGTAGACGTAGCCGGAGGTGAGGAAAAGGGCCTCGGCGGTCTCGTCGAACAGGGTCCGCTCCAGTCCACCCCGTACCGCGAGGGTGTCGGGATCGTGTCCGCTCATCGGGGGTTGTCGACCGTGTTCGCTCATCCCTGCGACGCTACCAGCCCCGCTCACCACTCCGGTTCGCTCGGGGGCACTTAGCACTTACTGATCGCGATCGAGATTCTCGTCCGGTTTGCTTACCATCCCAGAGATGGTGCTCCCCAGGATGGCTAGACCCACAATGGCGATCACCCCCGCCACGAACCAACGACCCAGATCTATGACTGAGCCGATGTAGTCGACACCGGTGCCGGATACCACGATCAGGACCGAGATGGCCACGAAAACGGCACCGAACACGAAGGAAAGGGCGTCGAAACGGTGGGCTTTCATGGTGATACCTCCCTTGTCTCCGTCGGGGCCACCTGGCGTACCTCGACCTCTCCCGCCCCGACGCGGGCGTTGATCCGAATGGTGCCGTCGGCACCGGGCAGATTCCAAGCCTGCTCCACGTCGTAGCCGGCGTCGTCCCCCCCATCGGTCTCGATGACACCGACGCCGACCCCCAAATCTGACTCCACGGCAACGCCCTCCGGAATGTCCAGTTCGATCGTGCCGAAACCGAGAGCGAGATCGAGGTTCAGCGTCTCCCCATTCCAGGGGAGGCCGGTG
>WHTL01000362.1 GCA_009377735.1 Acidimicrobiia bacterium | reverse complement strand
GGGGAAAGGGGCGTCTCGTCTTCATCGGTGGCGCCGCCGGTGTGGGGAAGACATCGGTCGTACGGGAGCTGGCGCGGCGTCCCGGCACGTCGGTGCGGGTGATGTGGGGCATGTGCGATGCCCTCACCACACCGAGGGCTCTGGGACCGGTCTTCGACATGGCCACCACCTCGCCGATCTTGGCAGACCTTCTGCAATCAGAGGTGTCCCGTCACGAGATCTTCACGGGTCTGCTCGAAGACATATCCAACCGTCCCTCCTTAGTGGTGATCGAGGATGCCCACTGGGCCGACGAGGCAACGCTTGATCTGATCCTCTTCCTGGCGCGCCGGGTGGACACTACCCGGAGTTTGATCGTCCTCACCATGCGTGACGAAGAGGTGATCGGTCATCACCCTCTCCGCACGGTGATGGGTGATCTGGCGACGTCGAGGGGACTCCGTCGTCACACCGTCCAGCCGCTCACCCAGTCGGGGGTTCGTCATCTGGTGGGGGAGCGATCGGTCGACGTCGAGCATCTCCACCGGGTAACGGGAGGAAATCCCTTCTTCGTGACCGAGGTCCTAGGTAAGCCAGGTTGGGCCGTGCCGCCCACCGTCTTCGATGCGGTGGTGACCCGTGTCGGTCGTTTCGGCGACGGCGAGCGCGACCTCGTGGAGACGGTTGCTACCGACCCGACCTCTGGTCTGGAGCGTCGACTCCTCAAACATCTCGGCCATGATGACGTCGTGATCGACTCCGTGATGGCCACCGGTTTCCTGGTGTCGGGAAACGATCGGATCGCCTTCCGTCACGAGCTCGCCAGACTGGCGGTGTATCAGACTCTCGACGACGGTGTCCGGCGCCATACCCACCGGATGATCTTCTCGGCTCTGGAGGAATCGGCCGGTGCCGAGCCTTCCCGTCTCGCCCATCACGCCGAGAGGGCTGGGGACTCCGCCGCGATCCTGACCTGGTCGACCCGTGCCGGAATGGAGGCAAGGAGACGCGGCGCCCACCGGCAAGCCGTCGAGCATTTCAGGTTGGCGGTGGCCCACTCGTCGACGATGGCGACCGATGACCGCATCGCCCTACTAAACGATTATGCCGCCGAGCTCTCCACCGTCGATCGTGGGGAAGAGGCCCTCCGCATATCCCGCCAGGTCGTGGAACTGGCACGTGCCGATGGTGATGAGGGAAAGATCACCATGGCCAAGTCCCAACTCGCCTCGGCTCTATGGCAGACGGGTGACGGTGTTGCTACCTGGCGCACCATGGACGATGTGATGGCCAATATCGAGTCGGTCCCAACGGAACGGGAGAAGGCGAGGATCTATCATCGGGCGGGACGACTCGCCATGCTCGCCAGACGTGGTGACGAGGCAGTCTTGTGGTCGTCTCGGGCGGTTTCGCTGATCGAGGACTCCACCGACTCCGATTCCCAGGGAATCCTGGCCGACGCCCTGAACGCACTCGGGTCGGTCCGGCTGGTGAATCTCGAGGACATGGCGGGCAGGGTCGACCTGGAGCGTTCCCGGAGCATCGCAGAGCAGAACGGCTGGGATGCCAGGTCCTGCAACGCCCTGGTCAATCTGGGCTCGGGTTTGGGGGAGATTCGCCGGTACGACCTCGCCGAGGGGTATCTCGCCTCCGGTATCGACTACGGACGGGACCATGACCTCGATGCCCACCGGCGTTACTCCGAGGCGTGGTTGTCACGGGTCCGGTTCGAGCAGGGGAGATGGGACGAGGCGATCGCCCTGGCAACCGAGATCCCAGCCGAGGGTGTCTCCCCCATATCGTCGATCACCGCACTGTGCGCGCTGGGGCGGACCGCGGTACGCCGCGGGGAGCCCGGTGGGGGTGAGCTGCTGGAAAAGGCCTGGGAGTTGGCGACTGCCACCGATGATCTACAACGGCTCTGGCCGGTGGCCGCGGGGAAGGCGGAGATGGAATGGCTGAGGACCGGTCAGGTTTCGAGGATGGGTGGGGACGTGGAGTCGTTGCTGGAGCGGGCCTTGGGTCTCGGGGTGGCGTGGGCGGCGGGGGAGTTGGCGTTGTGGGCGTCGATCGCCGGTATCGATGGGATCGATCTCTCCATCGCCCCGGATCCTTACCGTCTGCAGATCGAGGAAGATTACATCGGCTCCGCCCAGGCATGGCGTGACCTGGGGTGCCCCTACGAGGAGGCGTGGGCTCTGATCGAGACCGGAGACGAGACCAGGCTTCGACGGGCCCTCGACTCGCTTATACCTCTCCGCGCCGAGCCCCTGGCGGATCGAGCCCGCAAAATCCTACGGGATCTCGGTGCCACTGGGATACCGGGGCGGCGACAAGGTGCCACATCGGAGAACCCATATGGACTCACCCGCCGCCAGAGCGAGGTCCTGGCGCTTGTCGCCAACGGTCTCAGCGACCGGGAGATCGCTGAGAGGCTGTTCATATCGGTGAAGACCGCCGGTCATCACGTCTCGGCGATCCTGGGGAAGCTCGAAGTCACCAACAGGGTCGAGGCCGCCGCCTATTGGCGAGCGACCCAACCCGATCGATAGCGCTCCCGGCCTCGAAAAATGGGGAGGACTCCCCATGATCTTCCCAGTGCTAGTCCTTACCTTCTATATGGGAGTGAGAGTCACTCCCCTTACGAACGAAGGAGGGCAATCATGCCCCTGTTCATGGATGTCCATCATGGGATCCCCGAGGATGCAGATGCCGAGGCTGTCGCCGAGGCACATCGCGCCGACCTGGGGGTCCAGGACAAGCACAACACACGGTATCTCAACTATTGGCTCGACTTGGAGGCCGGAAAGCTCTTCTGTCTGGTCGAGGCGCCGGATGCAGAGACAGCCCACGCCGTGCACCGGGAGGCCCACGGTCTGGTGGCGGACAAGATCTATCCGGTGGTGCAGGGATGAGGAACCCACGAAACCTAATCCTGATGCTGATGGTGGCTGTGCTGGTGCTCAGCCCCCTGGCGGCATGGGCGGGTGATCGGTTCGCCGATGTGCCCGATGACAACATATTCCACGACGACATCTCCTGGCTGGCCGACTCGGGTGTGACCATCGGGTGCAACCCACCCGAGAACACCTACTTCTGCCCGAAGGAAACGGTGACCCGCGAGCAGATGGCCGCCTTCCTCCGACGTCTCGGAGAGAATCAGGTAGTTGACGCCGGTTGGCTCGAGGGTTGGACCGCCGAGGGTCTCCTCGATGCAGCCGCCACCAACGTGGCGGGTCCGGTCGCTGCCCAACTGGCCGAGGTGAACCTCGCCAACGCCAAGTACCAGGACGTCTCCGAAGCGGAGGCCGACGGGTACGAGAGCTTTCTCGCCTGCTTCGAGCACCCCCAGATGGGTGGGATGGGCCAGCACTACGTCGACCAGGACCTGCTCGACGGCAACGTGCAGGCGCTACGCCCCGAGGCGATGGTCTATGAGCTCGACGCCAACGGAGACATCGCCGGTCTGGTGGCGCACGAGTACATAGTCCCCATCGACGCCTGGACTGAGGACGAGCCACCGAGCTTGTTCGGCCAGGAGTTCGAGCAGCACAGTGTGTTGCCCGTCTGGAAGCTCCACATCTGGATCTGGAAGGACAACCCGAACGGCATGTTCGCCGACCACAACCCCAAGGTGAGGCTCTGTCCCGACGGTGTCCCGGTCTTTCCCGAGCCACCCGCACCGTAACCCCGACCCACCGTGTGCCCCCGTCCCTACGCCTCTCTGGGCGGGGCACATCGGCGCTGTCGGAGACTGACCCCG
>WHTL01000075.1 GCA_009377735.1 Acidimicrobiia bacterium | reverse complement strand
GGCTACCGCAGCCGGATAGCTTCGCGGCTCACGCCGTGGATGTTCAGTCCTCCGACCCAGAGTCCACCCTCAGCATGTATCGCAATGCCCTTGCGGTACGCAAGGAGCATGATCTCGGGGCAGGAGAATTGGAATGGTTACGGACCGAGAACGAAGTTCTGAGCTTTCGTAATGGCTCCCTAACGGTCGTCGCCAATGCGGGGGAGAGGCCCTTGTCACTTCCGGACGACGGAGTGGTGATCATCGCGAGTCGGGCAGTGTCCAGTGAGGTCCCTCCTGATACCACGGTGTGGATCAGACACGGCCAAAGCCAATAATCCTCTAGTCTCCTTCCTGTGACTCGACTCGAGACCGATGTATTGGTCATCGGTGGTGGCGCCACCGGTGCGGGTGTGCTCCGTGATCTGGCCATGAGGGGTTTCGATTGCATCCTCGTGGAGAAACGGGATCTGACCCACGGGACGACTGGGAGATACCACGGGCTCCTCCATTCGGGTGGTCGTTACGTCGTCAAGGACCCCGAGGCAGCGGTCGAGTGCATTGAAGAGAACATGGTTCTCCGGCGCATCATGCCCCACTGTCTGGAGGACACCGGAGGATTCTTTGCTCTCACTCCCGGCGACAGTCCCGAGTTCGTCGATGATTTCATCGCCGGTTGTGACCGAGCCGGGATCGAGCATCACGAGGTACCCATACCCGAGATGTTGAGACAGGAACCCAATCTCAATCCAGACATGGAGTACTGCGAGTGGGTTCCCGATGCTTCGGCCGATTCCTTCCTCGCCACAAGACTCAACGCCGAGTCGGCAAGGGAGTATGGGGGCCGCGTACTCAACTACCACCAGGTGACCGGTCTCGTAAGACGAGATAACCGTGTCGTAGGGGCGGTGTGTCACGATCTCATCAACGATCGGGAGGTCCGTATCTCCGCCGACATGGTTGTCAATGCCTCGGGCGCCTGGGCGGGGAAGATTGCCGAAACGGCCGATGTGGAGGTCGAGGTCCTCCCCGGTAAGGGAACCATGGTCGCCATGGCCCATCGCGTCGTAAACACCGTGGTGAATCGAATGAAGATGCCAGATGACGGGGACATCATCGTGCCGATCCACACTGTGGCCGTGGTGGGAACGACCGACGAGCGGGTAACCGATCCCGACCATTTCGCCATCGAGCCATGGGAGGTGGAGCTGATGTTGCGTGAGGGCTCCCACCTCATTCCGCGATTGCGGGAGATGAGGGTGTTGCGGGCGTGGGCAGGGGTTCGGCCGCTTTATCAGGAGACCAAGACCGAGGATTCCCGGGATGTCACCAGGGCGTACGCCCTCCTCGACCACGCCAAGCGCGACAGTCTTGAGGGTTTCGTCACCATCACTGGGGGCAAGTGGACGACATATCGCCAGATGGCAGAGGTCACCGTCGACCGTGTTTGCTCGAAACTGGGAGTTGAGAGGGCCTGCCGAACCGCCGACGAGATCTTGCCGGGTTCCGACGACGGCAAGTTCCACGCTCTGGGCGGTCGGCTCAACCACATCGAGGAGACCGATACTTACGGCGATCTCATCTGTGAATGCGAGTTGGCGACCCGGGAGATGGTGGAGGGCTCGATCCGTTCCGGGGCGAAGTCCATCGACGACATCCGCCGCGACGTACGTCTCGGTATGGGCCCTTGCCAGGGCGGCTGGTGCACCTACCGGGTGACCGGGATGTTGCGGGAGCTCACGGCGGCAAGGCCAACTGACACCAACACCGCACTCCGTGACTTCCTCCAGGAGCGCTGGAAGGGCGTGATACCCATCCTATGGGGACAGCAGCTCCGTCAGCAACGTCTCAATGAGCTTATCTACCTCTCCCTCCTCGGAGTCGACCAGCTCGAGGGCTCCATGTCGTCGCAGCTCGGTCCCGACGATTATCTGCCGCCCAGCTCCACCTCTCTGGAGCCCCCCGAATGAGGACCGTGGTGATCGGAGCCGGCCTCGCTGGCCTCACCGTCGCGGCGAGGTTGCAAGAACAGGGTGCCGAAGTCGAGGTGGTCGCCAAGGGGTGGGGTGCTCTGCACTGGCATGCTGGCACCATCGATGTTCTCGGTGTCTACGACAAGGAGATGGTGGATAGCCCTGCCGCAGCAGTTCCTCGATTGATAGGGGACCAACCCCATCATCCCTATGCCTTGGCTGGCGCCGACGTCCTGAGTGATGCACTGGCTTGGCTGATTACGGTCACTGACGACACAATCGGGCTGACCGGGGACCTTGAGTCTAACCATGTGCTCATATCGGGCACCGGAGGGCCCCGTCCCACCTGTCTGGCGCCGAGGTCGATGCTCTCTGGCCAGTACGCCGACACCGCCCCGACGCTGATCGTGGGCCTGGATCGGTTCCCCGACTTCGCCTCTCTCCTGGTTGCCTCCAACATCAACGAGGGTGGTGGCAATGCCAGGGCAGTGGATGTTGCCGTGCCCGGGATCACAGATCGCACCTTCCTCAACGGCGTCACCATCGCCCACGCCCTGGACGACCCCACCATGATGGAAGCCTTCATCAAAACGGTCCGGCCCTATCTCGGCTCCGAGGAAAGGGTTGGCTTCCCCGCAGTTCTCGGCTTGAGACGCCATCGTGGAGCCTTCGAACAGCTGCAGACCGAACTCGAGAGGCCGATCTTCGAGATCCCCATCATCCCGCCATCCGTGCCAGGGATGCGTATTCACCAAACGCTGAGGGCAAGGATTGGGGAGCACAAAGTCCTGTCCGGCAGGGACGTGACCGGTGTGGAACTGGAAGGCGACCGGATCACGGAAATCGTGAGCGAAGCTGCGGGTAGCAGCCACCGGACCCCGGGCGACCGTTTCGTCCTGGCCACGGGTGGGATCCTCGGTGGGGGAATCGTGGCGCAACAGGATGGAACTCTCGAGGAGGTGGTGGCAGGATTGCCAGTCACAGGGCCAGACAGCCGCTTCGATTGGTTTCATACCGATTTCACACATGGTCATCCCGTCTACAGATCCGGTGTGGCCGTGAACGGCGACTTTTCTGTTGCAGATGGTCCCAGCAACATGAGCGTGGTGGGGCACACTCTCGGTCAGGCCGATACCATCCGGGAGAAGTCACTGGAAGGCGTAGCCCTGGCCACAGCATATCGAGGGGCCGGACTGCTGACAGAGGAGTGGGTGCCATCATGATCCACCAGACACCCGAAGAGACCCTCGACAACTGCATCAAGTGCAATATCTGTGTGACCGAGTGCCCAGTGGCTAATGTCACCGAGCTGTTCCCAGGTCCCAAGTACGAGGGGCCGCAGGCCGCACGCTTTCGCGGGGGTAAACAGGAGTCCCCCGACCACTCCGTCGATTACTGCTCCGGTTGCCGGGTCTGCAATCTGGTATGCCCGACCGGGGTGAAGATTGCAGAGATCAATGCCCGGGCCCGGGCAGTGATGGTCTCCGAGGGAGAAGTCGGGCTCAGGAACAGGATCCGCAACAACCTCATCGCCCGACCCGAGATGCTGAACCGCATGGTGAGACCGGTGGCTCCGCTCGCCAATGCGATTCTCGGTTTCGCACCCGCCAGATGGCTGGCAGAGAAGACAATCGGGATCGATCGGCGGGCCGCAATGCCGACGTTTGCCAACGAGAGCTTCAGGAAGTGGTTCGAAACTAGGCCGAGGAGTCCCAACCCCCAACGACAACGACGCGTCGTCTACTTCGCCGCATGCTCCACCGAGAGTTACGAGGCCCGGGTGGGACGAGCCGCGGTTGCGGTGATGGAGGCGAACGGCTTCGAGGTGGTGTTGCCCAAGCAGAACTGTTGCGGACTGCCGTTGCTATCCAATGGGGAGTTTGCAGCAGCCGAGAAGTACCACCGCTCCAACGTGGACAAGCTGGCGAAGTGGGCGAGGGAGGGCTTCGACATCGTCGGTACCTCGACGTCCTGCACGCTCACGCTCAAAGAGGAGGCCCCTGAACTACTGGGCATCCACGATGAGGATTCTCGGCTCGTCGCAGAAGCGACCTACGACATCGACGAGTATCTGCAGATATTCCATCAGAATGGGGAGCTGGCACCGCCTCAGCGATCGATACCGTTGCGGCTCGCCTATCACCCACCCTGTCAGTATCGAGGGCATCGCATAGGGCTTCCCGCCGCCGAGATGCTGCAGCAAATCCCCGATCTGGAGATCGCCATCTCCGATGTGGCGTGCTGCGGAATCGCAGGTACGTACGGGTACAAGAAGGAAAAGTACGACATAGCGATGGCAGTGGGTGAGCCCCTGTTCGATTTCGTCGACGAGGTAGGTGGACCGGTAGCGGTATGCGACTCCGAAACCTGTCGCTGGCAGATCACAGCCGGTACGGGAACCGACGCCGTCCACCCCGTGGAGCTCCTGGCCTATTCATACGGCGCCGAGGTAAGCGACCCTCTAGCCTCAATCTTGCCCTGATACCCCACGTTTCGATTGTCCCCCCGCCAGTGGCGGGGGGAAGGTTGCTGCCGGCCGGGGGGGCCGAGAGGTAGGGGGCAAAGTGTCCCGGTCGCCGCGACTTGGTCTCCACGCGGAGTTGCCCCCATCGAGTCGCGCGAAATGTTACAAAAGGAGAAACTGGAAAAAGTTGGCGGTTCTTGCCGACAGCCGTCGGTGGGTGGTCACTAGGGTGAGCGACGGAGGGTAGAGAGTCGGAACCATGGGCACGAGGGACCGTGATTCGAGGTGCGAGAGAGAAACTAGGTGCCCAGCGAGTGGACAACTGGACCTGACACCCACGGCCCGGTAGATCGCGCTGAGATCTCCCCCGCGACGGACCAAGGGACGGGGAGTGTGGGTCGTGCGATTCGGCGGACCCTGGTCGGTCTCCTTGTGGTTTCCCTCTTGGTCGTGTCAGTGTTTGTGGTTGAGAATCGGGCCGTGATCAGACTCCTGATGAATGCCGCCCGTGACGGTCCGATGATCTACGCCGTCCCACCCGAATGTCGTATCGCCGCAAGCGACCTCGACGTCAAGAATGCACGGGCATCCCGGGCTGTCGAGAAGGCCTTTGGCAATGTCACCTCCGCGGCAAGTAGTACGTTGACCAACGCCGCCACCTGGCGGGAGCTCGACCCCAGCCGGAGTCTCGCCGACATGGGTAGCAGTCTCGCCAGTCAGCTGAAGGCGCGTCAGGCGATCGTCGAACTGCCCACTTCTGGGATCAAGCTCCATCTTTACAGCGAGTACGTCCTGGAGATCGATGAAGAGGCGCTCGACCGACTCTGGCATGCATCATTGATGCTGGATGAGGAGTTGGCGGATCACCCCACATTGCGAAACCTCGTGGGGTGCTATCGACGAAACATCATCGAGGAGCGTCGCTTTGAGGGGACCGACTATCACATGTTCATTCTGAGCCGCAATGAATGTTGGCGTGCGGTCCGTCTCCAGGAGCGACCCAGTGGAGTCGATCGGACCGAGTTCTGTGATTCCAGTGCAGTGACTCCGCCCAATCTCGGTGAGATCTCGTTCATGGGGCGACCAATGTTCCCGGTGTGGGCCTCACTGAACAATCTCATGGTGTTGACGCCCAACGCCGGAGATCCCAATGACGTCGATGCACTCGATCGGCATCTCAACTCCTTCCTCCTCCACGAGTCGATACATGTTCCGGATCGATTGATGGGGAACCAATGGTGGGCCGACCCCGAGGAACGGAAGGTGCAGTATCTCGAGAGTCTGGTGGATGAGCACCTCTTCGAGAGTGAGGCGCCGGAGCCGATCAGCATCATCGACCTCTAACCGAGCACTACGCAGACCGGGTCTGTTGAACCTCGTTGTGCTCGGTAGCGGCGATGACGCCTGCGATCTCCACACCTTGGTCGGCCCGGAGCCGGGAAGTGGTCACACGGATCGCCGGTGGTGTCCCCCACCGGTAGCGCTCTCCCGGTGTCACCGCGTATCCGGCGTTCTCGAGAGAGCGGACACTTGCGGCCTCGGAACGCACTGGTATCCACACGTTGTAGCCAGTGGGGGCGTGAACCACGATCCCGTGGTCGGCGAGGGCGGAGATGAGACTATTTCTGCGCTCGGCATAGGTGTCCGCGGCGTGTTTCATCGTGGCTGGTGTGGCCTCGTCGTCGAGAATGGTGGCAACCATGGACTGGAGGATGGTGGACACCCAACCCGGCCCGACCGCGTGACGAGAGCGGACGCGCCGGACCGTATCCTCGTCACCGGTGACGATTGCCAGCCGCAGGTCGGGTCCCAGCGCCTTGGAGACACCGTGGATGGTCGACCACCTCGCTCGGGCCCTGTCTACTGGAGAGAAGGGCACCGGTGCGATGAGCCCGGCATGGTCATCCTCGATCACCAGAACGTCTGGAGAAAGCACTGCGGCGATCTCGGCGGCCCGCTCCTCGTCGACCGCGGCACCGGTTGGATTCTGTACACGTGAGACGACAATGGCGGCATCGATATCGACACTCGCCAGCCTGTCCGGTATGAAACCTTTGGTGTCAATCGGTACGGGAACGCTTTCCATGCCCATGATCCGAAGCAGGTTGGTGAGGGCGGGCCAACCGGGCGTCTCAACGGCGATACGGTCACCGTGTCGGAGGCGAGCGGCGACGATGCGTTCGATGCCGTCGAGGACACCTGAGACGACGGTCACAGGGTTGTCACCCAACTCGAATACACGACGCATGGCATGTTCGAGTTCTGGGAGGACTCTTCCCTCGCCATAAAGATGATGCTGACGCCCGCTCGGCCAGCAGGGAATCTCGGGGAGGAGTGCGGGGTCGGGGTTGCCCGTGGCGGCGTCAACCAGATCAGGTGGGGGAGCAGGGTCGGGGTCAAGATCGGCCCATCCTGGGCGATCGAGCACAAACGTGCCCGCCCGGCCACGTGTCTCAACCAGCCCGCGCTCTACCAGGCGCCGATACGAGGCAGCAACGGTGTTCACGGCCAACCCGGTGGTCTTGGCGACCTCGCGTATGGTGGGCAGCCGGTTTCCTGCCCGGACCCGACCATCACCAAGACGACGTTCCAGGACGGCCGTGAGATGTCGGGCATCCCTGATTGCAGAGTCCAGACCCAGTCTGGTAGTTTGTTCTGACACAGTCGAGAGTATGTCTTAAGACAAAGCCAATGTCAAAACCACCGCATCAGTCACAGATCCGAACGGACGTTCGTCGTCAACCGGATCGTCAAGATGGTCGTCGCACCAGCCTCAACGAGATCCTGGACAGCTCCTATGTCGCCCACGTTTCGTTCGTGGTGGACGGATCGCCACGTGTCATCCCGACACTTCATGCCCGTGCCGGGGATGTCCTCTACCTCCATGGGTCACCTGCCGCGGGCTTCCTCCGAGCCGCCCGGAAGGGTCAAGAGCTCTGTGTTGCCGTAACCCAACTCGACGGGTTGGTACTGGCGCGCTCCGCCTTCCATCACTCTGCGAACTATCGCTCGGCGGTCATATACGGAGCCGCCACCAGGATCGAGGACCCAAGCGAGAAGCGCTCTGCCCTAGACACATTCGTCGACGCCATCATCCCCGATCGGCGTTCCTCCCTCCGGGAAATGACCGATACCGACATACGCCAGACCGAGATCGTATCGGTCCCGCTCGACGAATGGTCGGTGAAGACCCGCACTGGCCCTCCCAGCGATGAAGAGGAGGACTACGCCCTTCCCATCTGGGCTGGGGTCGTTCCGTTGACAACCGTCCACGGTGCCCCCGAGCCCGACCATCACACGTCACCGGATCTACCGCTACCAGAACACCTCAAGAAAGTCCTGGGGTGAGACCCCGAGCCTGTCAATGTAGCTCTCCTCCTCGAAGTGATGTAGGGGCCGGGGACATGGGTTACAGGTGTACGAGGACATGGGTAACACATTGTCGATGATGTGGAGGTGACCCCGAAGTGGCCCGCGTTTTTCCCATAGGATTGGATCTTACACGTGGGCCTCTGGTGGCTTACCTTGATGTCCATGACCACAGAAACCATCTCCATCCCTGTCCGTCTCGACTTCGACGATCTCGCTCCCAAGGTGGCAGGCGCCATCGGCCGGCTCGATGGGGCAGCCACTCAGCTCCTCGACGAGGCCGACATTGACCGCCGGCTTCGAGAGCTGCTCCGCCTTCGGGTCTCTCAGATCAACGGATGCGCCTACTGCATAGACATGCACTCGAAGGACGCCGTCGCGGTCGGTGAAACCGAGGAACGCCTCCACGGTCTGGTGGCCTGGAGGGAAACCCCATATTTCACCGCCAAGGAGCGTGCCGCCCTCGCCTTCGTCGAGTCCGTCGCCACCATGAGCCAGACCCATGTCCCCGACGAAGACTATGCGGCCGTGTCCAAGGAGTTCACACCTCTCGAGGTCTCAGCCCTCCTCAGTCTGGTGATGGCGATATCCGCGTGGAACACCCTCGGAGTCGCCACCCGTCAGTGGGAGCCGGGCTCGTACCAGGTGGGTGGGTGATGTCGCGACGCGGCTGGATCCTCTTCTTGATAATGGGTTTGCTGTGGGGTGTGCCCTACATGATGATCAGCATCGCCGTTTCCGAGTTGTCACCGGCCACACTGGTGTGGGCTCGCACCGGGATAGGCGCTCTGGTCCTCCTCCCCGTGGCTGGTGCTCGTCGTCAACTCCGTCCGGTCCTTGAGCACTGGCGCGCCCTTCTCGCCTTTACCGCGATCGAGATCTGTGGGCCATGGTTCCTCATCGGGTTCGCCCAACAAAGCCTCACCAGCTCGTTGACCGGGCTCCTCATCGCCGCGGTTCCCCTCGTGGCGGTGGTTATCGCCGTCCTCACAAGAGAGGAAACGTTTGATGGACGACGGATGATAGGATTGCTTGTGGGGTTCGCAGGGGTGGCGGCCCTGGTGGGCTTCGATATTGGCGCTGACAACTTATGGGCGGTGGCGGCGATAGGTGGGGTCACCATCGGCTACGCGGTGGGGCCAATCATCCTCGCCCGTCATCTGAATGATGTCTCCAGCGTCGCGGTGATGGCTTTGTCTCTGGCGATAGCTGCTTTGGTCTACACACCATTCGGTGTGGCCCAATGGCCCAGCACTAGTGTGACGACACCGGTGTGGTTATCCATCATCGGTCTTGGTCTGGTGTGCACAGCCACGGCCTTCGTTGTGTACCACAAGCTCGTGGCCGAAGTTGGGGCGTCGCGATCCACCGTGATCACCTACATCAACCCCGCAGTTGCTCTCGTCCTTGGAAGTCTTGTGCTTGATGAGCCACTCACCCCTATCACTGGATTTGGATTCCTTCTCATCATCATCGGATCGATGTTCGCCGCCGGGAGAACCCGCACCACGCCGATCGGACACAGGTCGAAGCAAGCGGAGCGCATGTGGGCAATCAAGGAGTTCCCCCAGTCGGTGGGCCAGATGGACGCTCTCCTCGGCTCCGGTACCCAACCAGCCGAGGGGTCTCAGTGAGATACCACGAGAATCCCTCGACACCGAGCAGATGAACACCCAGCAGCCAACGGGGCTGCGCTCATCGATAAAGGAGACAGGAATGGATCACCCGATCGTCAGCCGAGCGGATTGGCAGACGGCCCGTGACGAGCTACTTACACGCGAGAAGGAACACACCCGAGCAGGAGACGTGCTAGCCCGGGCGCGCCGTGAGCTGCCCTGGGTCGCGATCGAGAAGCAGTACCAGTTCGACACCGACGGCGGCCCACGAACCCTCGCCGAGCTCTTCGACAGGCGTTCCCAGCTTGTGGTGTACCACCTGCAATATGGTTCGAGTTACCAGGGTGCGTGCCCGGTTAACTCGTCAATCGCCGACTGCCTCGAGGGGCTCCGGCCGCATCTGAATGCCCACGACGTGACGCTGCTGCTCGTTTCACAGGCGTCCCTGCCGAAGATCCAGGCGTATCGGCAGCGTATGGGCTGGAGCATCCCCTGGGTGTCTTCGGCCAATACCGACTTCAACCTCGATTTTGGCGCCTCGTCAACCGAGGCGCAGGTGCGCGAGTGGGCGGAGCCCATCGTTGACTCGCTGCCGCCGATCGTGGCTGCCAACGCCGCCGCAACTGGCACCGACGTCTACGGTTACCTCACTGAGTCGCCATGGCTCACGACGTTTACGCTGCAGGATGGCACCGTCTACCAAACCTACGCGACGACGGCGCGGGGGCTTGAGTGCGTGATGAACTATTACTCGATCCTCGACCGGACACCGAAGGGCCGCGACGAAGCCGCTGGGTTCCAGCTCTGGCTGCGCCGGCACGACGAGTACGCCTGATCAGGATGACGCGGCGCGCCGACGGACGAACGACGGCGGTCCGATGGTGGTCAACGCGGCGACGAGCTGAACCGCAACCCTGGGACGGAAATGTCGCTGCTGTGGACCGAGCTTTTGACCTACTACGACGAGAAGGAGGACTCCCGGGGGTATAGAGGGTGTGTCGCTCGCCGGTTTGATGGGACCTTCGGCTTCACACCCACCACCACGGCATCTGCACGACTCCAGGCGCGTCGATAGGTATTGGAGCGTCATGAGTTCGGTCGACACGGTTCGTAGTGAGGGCAATGTTGGGCTTAACGCCTATGGGTCAGATGCCGCTGCAACAAAACTGACACATCTGGTGTTCAACCTTCCATGAGTGCTCCAGCGACCACGGTGGTTGTCTCCGACCGGGAACCATTCACAGCTCTGGATTGGGGTTTGTTTCTTGGTGTCTCACTCATCTGGGGATCATCCTTTCTGCTCATCGCCATAGGTCTCGAGTCCCTTCACCCTGGTCTTATCACTTGGATGCGGGTGGGCTTTGGAGCTCTGGCTCTGGCAGCCTTCCCGTCAACACGGCGAAAGATTGAGGCCTCGGACCGCAAGACACTGCTGGCGCTCTCGGTGCTCTGGGTGGGGATACCGTTCACACTCTTTCCGCTGGCAGAACAGCACATCAACTCGGCCGTCACGGGCTTGCTCAACGGTGCCACCCCCATATTCGCCGCTCTGATCGGTGGTCTCTTCTTTGCCCGACCCGCCCGGGGTACGCAACGCATCGGCCTCGTCGTCGGGTTCCTCGGAATGGCGATCGTCAGCATAGGAGGCGCTTCGAGCGGGGGTGAGACCGCGGTGAGCGGTATCGTGATGGTCCTGGTAGCCACCTTCTTCTACGGGGTCTCGGTGAATATCGCCGGTCCGCTGCAACAGAAGTACGGCTCATTGCCGGTGATGGCGAAGATGCTCGCCTTGGGAACGATCTGGACTGCACCTTTCGGCCTGTATGGCTTGTTCGACAGCTCATTCGCGGTGGGGTCTGTTGCAGCCACCGCGGTTCTAGGCATTGTTGGAACAGGATTCGCATTCGCCATCATGGGACAGCTCATCAGGAGGGTGGGGGGAACCCGGGGTACGTTCACCACCTACCTGATGCCGGTGGTTGCGCTCGTACTGGGTGTCATGTTCCTGGGCGATGTGGTGGCGCCGTCAAGCCTGGCAGGTGTTGCTCTGGTGATCGGAGGCGCCTTGCTTGCGTCCCGAAAGGAGAAGTGACAACTCCCCGGTGACAGGGGTTCCTGCTGTTACACTCTCCCCACGCAATATCCGAGATCCGATAGGAGAGGATCCATGACCGATTCCGGCAACACGCCGCCGCCACCGCCCGGAGACACCCCACCGCCTCCACCTCCGCCAGGTAATGGTGGGTCCAACTCACCACTCGGTGGTGCCGCCGATGATTCCACGAGCTTCATTAGTGCTTTGTTCGATTTCTCGTTCACCCACTTCATAACGCCCAAGATCGTGAGGATCCTCTACATCCTTCTCACCATTGCGGTGGGTTTGGGATACATCACGTTTGTGGTCTCGGCGTTCAATGCGAGTGCCGGCTTCGGCGCCCTGGCATTGCTCATAATCGGCCCGATCGGCGCCTTGATATACCTGGCGTTCATCCGGGTGACGCTCGAGTTCTATCTCGCCGTTGTTCGCATGTCCGAGGACATCCACAAGTCCCGCGGCAACATCTGACCTGAAAGGGCCTAGTGTCCTGTCCGGCAGATCATGCATGTATTTCAGCGGCCCTTTTCACCCCTGGCTGCGTCCTCCGCCTCGACGAACCTCCAGTGCGCCTTCGTTGTGCGTCCTTGCCAGGAATGAAAACTGCTCGCCGAAATATCAAGCGAACCCACCGGACAGGACACTAGAGCCCCGGGGTGAAAGTGGGGTACTCCGGCTCCCAAACATGGGAGAGGACCAGGCCCTCAGGATCGTCCGTAGACACAGTTGCCACGCCCTCCTCCAGGGCCGAGGTGGCAACGGCCGTGGCCACGGCAAAGCTGACGTCCCGAATTTCCCCCAGAGACGGGAGAAGATCACCGTGGGCGCAGTTGGCTACTGCGGCGGATGCCGCCCGCATCATTCGGTCGGTGATCTTGGTGGCACGCACGGCCACAGTGCCAAGACCGATTCCCGGGAAAACGTATACGTTGTTGAGCTGACCCACCCCCGGATAGGGGGATCCGGTGGCCACCAGGGCGCGGCCCTCGCACCAAGATTGGATGTCCGCTGGTGAGGCCTCGATCCGAGAGGTTGGGTTGGAGAGGGGGAGAATGACGGGTCGGGGAGTTGCAGCAGCCGTCTCCTTGATTATCTCCTCGGTGAAGAGCCCCGGCTGACCGGAGACACCGATGAGGACGTTTGGGTTGGCGTTTCGGACCGTATCGAGCAGAGAGATATGGGACCCCTGTGACGCCCAACTGCGGACCCGCTCGGTAGGTTGGGCGTATGGGGCCTGGTGTGCGGGGAGATTGTCCATCTGGTCGTGGACGAGACCGTCACGATCGACCATGAGGAGACGCAGCCTCGCCTCGTCGGCAGGAATCCCGCTGTCGGTGACGGCTCGGACGACCTCGTCGGCTATCCCCAAACCGGCACCGCCGGCTCCTGCGATGACGATCGTCTGTTCCTCCAAGGGTGTGTTGGTGCTGTTGGCGCCACTCATCAGAGTCGCCAGAGTGACGGCAGCCGTGCCCTGGATGTCATCGTTGAAACTGGGCAGGCGATCCCGATATTTCTTCAGAAGGTCCATGGAATGGTGTGCTGCAAAGTCCTCCCATTGCAGGACCGCGCCGGGATAGTGCCGGACGACAGAGTCTATGAACTTCTCGATGAAGACTTCGTAATCGGCTCCACCAATCCGCTCATGACGCCAACCCATGTAGAGGGGGTCATTGAGAAGCTTCTCATTGTTGGTGCCGACATCGAGGAATACCGGGAGGCTTCGTCGAGGATGAAGCCCACCGCATGCCGTGTAGAGGGCAAGCTTTCCGGTGGGTATCCCCATACCGCCCACCCCCTGGTCGCCCAGACCGAGGATGCGCTCGCCATCGGTGACCACGATTACCTGAATTCGCTCGGCCCCGTAATTGGCGATCATGTGGTCGATACGGTCGATGTCTGGATAGGCGACGAAGAGGCCGTGGGGTATCCGGTAGATGCGACTGAACTGCTCGCACGCCTGGCCAACGGTCGGGGTGTAGACG
>WHTL01000166.1 GCA_009377735.1 Acidimicrobiia bacterium | reverse complement strand
CAGGCACACCAGGGTCAGTCGGGAGTCGATCAGTTCCAGTACGAGGCCTGCGATGTCGACGGTGACTGTGTCTGGGAGACAATCAGAGTGACCGTCGTTCCCAACCGCCCCCCAACCGCGGTCGACGACTGGGTCGAAGGTCCACCGGGCGCTGTGAGAACCGTTGATGTGGTGGCGAACGACACGGACCCCGATAACGATCCCCTCGAATTGGTTGAGATCACGATGCCCCCTGATCCATATGCACAGGCCAGCATCGTCAATGGCCAGATCAGGGTCGACCTTTCGAACCGGACCAACCCGCCGCAGCATCGAAACACGGAGATCATCGGCTATCGCGTCTGCGATCCCGACGGTCTCTGCACACAAGGGAAACTCATCGTCCGGCTGGTTCGGAGGTGGGACACCGGCTCGGCTTCACCCACGATCACACCGGGTGGTTGGTGGGGTGCGGATCCCTTGAACAACGGGCGCAATTTCACGACCTCCGACCCCATCTCCGGATCGGGAGGCAACGAGGAGGTCTATCAGAGCGAGCAGTATGGACCGAGTCCCGATGACGACAATCAGAGGCCACGCTCCTATGGATACGAGTTCCAGGTGAGTCCGGGACGATGGGGGGTCCGTCTCCACTTTGCCGAGATTTGGTGGAATGCCAACGGGCAGCGGGTCTTCGATATTCTCATCGAGGGAGAACAGAAGCTTGAAGATCTTGATATCCATGCCCTGGTTGGTCATGATGCGGCTCACAGGGAGGCGTTCGATGTGTCCGTTGCCGATGGCAACATAATCATCCGATTCGATGCCTCGATCGATAACGCCTCTATCGTCGGGATTGAGCTGATCCCGATGCACGAGACGTTGTTCGAGGTGGCAACCCGACAAGGTACCAAACCCAGATGAATCACACGATCACGGAGGTGACTCCCGGCGCCATAACGGAGAGGGTCAGTGTCATCGACGTCCGAGAGCCGGCGGAGACGGCGGCCGACCACATCCCAGACGCCCTTCTCGCGCCTCTGGATAGTCTGCTCGTGTTTGTCCAGGAGGCCTTCCCCGATCGGGACACCCGCATCGTTCTCTACTGCGCCAGTGGTGAAAGGTCCCGAAAGGGCGCTCAGACACTCATCGACGAGGGATACAAGGACGTCGCCTCCCTCAAGGGTGGGTTCCGAGAATGGGTCTCCCGTTCCATGCCAGTTGCCGGTGGTTCCACACTCAGCAGGTACGCCAGGCACCTCGTCATCCCCGAGATCGGTGCAAACGGCCAGCGAGCACTCGGCGAGGCTTCGGTTGCCGTCCTCGGCGCGGGTGGTCTGGGATCGCCCGTGTCCCTTTATCTGGCGGCGGCGGGTGTGGGCCGTCTTTCCCTGATCGATGACGATGTTGTCGATGAGACCAATCTGCAACGTCAGATAATCCACGACACACCGAGTATCGGAGAGAAGAAGACCGATAGCGCCGCCCGACGACTCCGCGACCTCAACCCGGATGTGGATGTTGTCACGGTCACCAAGAGGCTCAATGCGTCCAACGTCAAGGAGATCCTGGGCGGCCACGATGTGGTCGTCGATGGGGCTGACAACTTTCCCACAAGATATCTTCTCAACGACGCCTCGATTCACCTGAGCGTCCCCGTGGTGCACGGTTCCATATATCGCTTCGAGGGTCAGATATCGGTGTTCTACCCACCGCACGGTCCTTGCTATCGGTGTCTTTTTCCCGCCCCTCCCCCACCAGAGCTAGCCCCCAACTGCGCCGAGGGAGGTGTCATCGGGGCACTACCCGGTGTAATCGGCTCATTGCAGGCGCTGGAAACCATCAAGTTGATCCTGGGTATCGGGGAGCCATTGGTGGGACGGCTCATGATCCACGATGTCCTCTCCTCGGAAGTCACCACCATCAACATTCAAAAAGACCCCGAGTGTCCCGCATGTGGATCTGATCAGCCGCCCGAACTGATCGACTACGACGAGACCTGTCTCCGCTGAGAGAGGGCGGCTCGGAATGATCGATCTCCCAGCGGTGGCTTTCGATGACATGATCGCCCATGCCCAGGCGAATCTCCCGAACGAGGCTTGTGGACTCGTCGCACTCTCCGACAACAAGGTGCAACGTGTGTACTGCGTCGAGAACGTGACGCCGTCCCCAGATACTTTCACAGTGGACCCCGTCGCCCACCACGATGCCATCCGTGACGCCGACGCCATGGGATGGGAAGTCGGCGGCTCCTTCCATTCTCATCCCAACGGCAATGCCGAGCCCTCTCAAACAGACGTCGCCAAGTCCCCAGGATCCGAGTGGTTGCACATAATCGTGGGTCTCGGAGCAACCGAACCCACGATCGGTTTCTATCGCATCGGCACCAGGGTCAGCCGTTGTCGATTCCAAATCGCTGGATGAAGGGCTCAGCAATTCGGGTACCGTGGTGGCGATGAATCGTAGACGTGCCTCCGTGCTCACCGTCAGTGATGGGGTCAAGGAAGGGACACGTCCGGACGCGTCGGGTGATCGCCTTGTCGAGCGTCTCGGCGAGGCAGGCTTCGACATCACGGAGCGAAGGGTCGTCCCCGACGAACAACCCACCATCGAAGAGATGTTGACCGAGATGGCCTCCGCGTCCGATCTCGTCATCACCACCGGTGGGACCGGATTCGGCCCCCGCGACGTTACACCGGAGGCGACCGCTGCCGTACTCGACCGACCTGCTCCGGGATTAGTGCATCTCCTCATCGCAACCGGTCTGGAGCACACCCCCATGGCGGCCCTCTCCCGCCAATCGGCCGGCGTGATCGGCTCGTCCCTGGTGTGCAACCTTCCGGGATCGACCAAGGCCGTCGACGAGGGGTTGGACGCCCTCCTCCCCATAGTGGATCACGCCCTCGAATTGCTCGCGGGCGAAAGACCGCACTGATGTCCGATCCGGTGATCACAGCGGTCAAACAATGGTCAGAACGGGACACCGACTTTGCCCTGATAACGGTGATCGGTGTGCGCGGCTCGACATATCGGGGTTTGGGTGCCCGTCAGGCGATGGGCGCCGACGGGACCTCGGTGGGCACTGTGAGTGGCGGCTGCCTCGATGTCGCCCTCCGCGAAGAGGTAGCCGAGGTGATCGCCACTGGGAAGGCACGTACCGTGTCGTTTGATCTCAGCTCCGACGACGATGAGATCTGGGGTTGGGGGATCGGGTGCAACGGAGTGACCGAGGTGTTAGTTGAGCCGGGATCCAGTGCGCTCACATTGGCCGACATGATCGAGAGCCACGAACACCGACAAGGTGTGATCGTCCATCAGATCGGCCCGGAACCGGAGCGTGTCATCAAACTCACTGCGGAGGAAGGGCCACTGGGAGAGGCCGTTGGTGATGTGCTCAACGACAGGAGACACAAGCGTATCGAGGTGGGCAATACCGTCTATTTCCTCGAGGTCGTTGGAGCAGCACCATCGCTCGTCGTGTGCGGAGCTGGTCACGATGCCCTACCGATGGTGGAATACGCCGACCTGGTCGGATTCGACGTGACCGTGGTCGACGACCGCAGCACCTTCCTCGACGTGGAACGGTTCCCGAGGGCCCGCTCACTGATCAACTCCCGGCCCAGCGAGCTGGCAGCGGCCGTGGATCTAGGGCCGGGAACATCCGTGATCATCATGAGTCACAACTACATCCGGGACCTCGAGTACCTCGGTTCGGTCGTTGGCACATCCGTCGATTACATCGGCACCCTCGGGCCGGGACGGAGGTTGCAACGTCTCCTCGATGATCTCGTTGCCGACGGTTTCGAGATCACACCCGACGATCTGGATAGACTCCACGGACCGGCTGGTCTTGATATCGGCGCCGACGGTCCGCGACAGATCGCCCTAGCCGTGGTTTCCGAAGTCCTGGCGGTTCGCAATGGACTACAGGGCGGGTTTCTCCGCAACCGCAAAGGTGTGGTTTCCTCTGCACTAGCGTCCAATCCCCAAGAGGAGAGCAGAAAGGTTCCTTGATGAAGATCGAACACGAGTTCTCGGTTGCCCAGCCGCTCGAGAAGGTATGGGAGGCTTTTCAGGATGTCCCCGAGGTAGCGGACTGCCTTCCCGGCGCCGAACTCACCGGGGAGTCCGACGACGGCTACCAGGGGAAGGTATCGGTGCGACTCGGCCCCATGACAGCCGTCTTCGAGGGAACAGCAACCATCGAAACCGAAGAGTCGGAGCATCGGGCCACGATCAGTGGGAAAGGGGTGGACCGCCGCGGTGGGAGCCGGGGACAGGTGAAGATGGTCTATGCCCTGGAGGGCTCGGACCCCGCTACGACGCAGGTGTCGATCGACGCCGACATCACCCTGTCAGGACCGGCGGCCCAGTTTGGCCGGACCGGGCTCATCAACGAGATCTCAAGCCGTCTCATCGGTGACTTTGTCTCGTGTCTCGAAGGCAAGCTGGGTGGTGGGGCTTCTGCCGAGACGTCGGGGTCGGATACCTCGAACTCTGCCACCTCGACAGCCGCCGCCAGCACCCCGTCAGCCACGAGTGCCTCCTCGGAATCAAAGACGGTGGATGGCCTCGCCCTGTTCGCGGCGAGCCTTTTCACAGTGGTCCGTCGCTTCCTGGCAAAGACCCTCCGCACCGCTGCCGATCTGATAGACCCCGACGAAGCGAAGTAGCCCCCGAGCCCCAGCTCACCACACCGTTCTGCGCGTGGAATCTCGCCCCAACGCGTCAAAAATCCGCACAGAACGATCCACCAGCGGACCCGACGCCCTTCTGCGCGTAGAATCTCGCCCCAACGCGTCAAAAATCCGCACAGAACGGTGGTCGGCTATCCCTCGGCCGGGTCTTCGGGCACCTTGACGAACATGTCGGCTACCACCATCGCCGTGAAGGGAAGGGCCGGTCCGAATACGAGGCTCACCAGCGGGATGAACCGGTTTCCCAGCAAGACGAGAGCCGTCACGACTGCCGCGGCCACGGCTCGATGCCGCCATCCCATCCCTACCGGGCGCGATAAGGAGGTCACGGCTCCTGCCGCATAGCCAGAGAGCAGCGACCCGAGCGGATCCCCGAAGTACAGGAGCGGTAGCCCCACGGCAAGAGACACCCCCATGGCGATGAGGACTCCGATGGGCCAGTCCGACCGCCGGGATACCCATGCGGCGATCGCAAAGGCTAGAGGCACGAGCACCAGCGAGAGGGATATCGCCGCACCGGCGGTGGTGGAGGCGTCACTCCCAGGGCTACCGGGTGTTCCCTGATCACCAACGACGAAGCCATACCCCATCGCCCAAAAGCTGATGGTGACCACGAGAGTGGCAAGGGCGACCGCCAACCACTTCCTATTTGGTGGTACCTCGCCTCGTGCGGTCAGATCAACCCTTCACGGCGCCAGCGGTCATACCCCTCACGAAGAACCTTTGAAGGGCGAAGAAGACCACCATGGGAAGAACCATCGATATGAATGCACCGGCGGTGAGGAGGTGCCATGCCTCGCCGAATGCTCCGTTCAACTGGTTGAGGGCGATTGTGAGCACCCGATTCTGGGGTGTCTCACCAAGGAACACCAGGGCAACGAGGAAGTCATTGAAGACCCAGAGAAACTGGAAGATGGCGAACGATGCCAGTGCGGGGACCGAAAGGGGCACGATGAGCCTGGTGAAGATCTTGAAGTGGTCGGCTCCGTCGATCTCGGCCGACTCGATCACCGATGACGGCAGCGACCCTATGTAGTTCCGCAACAGGTAGATCGCCAGCGGCAACCCAAAACCAGTGTGGGCGAGCCACACACCGAGGAAGGAGTTGTTGAGCTGAAGCGGGAAGCCGATACTCACGGATTCGATGGCACCAATATCGACCTGGGGTATTAGGTTGACCGCCCAGCCGACCAGACCAGACATCCAGGAAATATCCAGTTCGGGTCCACCGGCGTAGAGCTGCAGGATAGGGATGAGGGCGACGTGGAGCGGCACCACCAGCAGCGCCACCACGGTGACGAAGAGGATGTAACGCCCTCTGAACTGCATCCAGCTGAAGGCGTAGGCAGCGAAAGAGGCGATAGTTATGGGCATCACAGTTGCCGGGATGGAGACGATGAGGGTGTTCAGGAAAGCGTTGGCGAATCCCCCAGAGTCGAGAACCTCCCGATAGTTACTGAGAGTCCACTGCCCGGTGTCACCGAGGTTGCCAAAGACGGTCCACCAACCGCTGGTGTCGATGGCGGCGGGCTCGCGGAGAGAGCTGATGAAGAGACCGACGGTGGGGACCGACCAGATGAGGATGATCGCCAGCACGATGAGTCGGATGGTCCAGAGACTTCCGGAACTCCCAACACCCCCCTCGGTGCCCTTCGCCGTCTCGACCTCGGTTTCGGGGGTGACCACGGTCATGGGCGTACCTTCGGTCCGCACATGGCGGGTGAGGGGCGGGTGGGCGGAGAGAACACGGTCATCGCAAGGCCTCCTCAGCCCGGAACCTGCGGATATTGAGATACATCACAGGGATAACCGCAATAAACATGAAGACGGCGATGGCGGCTCCGCGGCCGTCCTGGAAGAAGGTGAACATGTTGCGGATCATGCGCTCTGCGATCACCTCGGTGCCGTCCTGTCCTCCGGTCATCACCCAGACGATGTCGAACACCTTGAGGACGTTGATCACCATGGTGGTGAACACCACAATTATCGATGACATGATGCTGGGAACCACCACCCGCCAGAACACCTGGATCTCGGTGGCGCCGTCGATCCGGGCCGCCTCGAGGATATCTTCGGACACACCCTTGATGGCAGATGAGAGGATCACCATGGCAAACCCGGTCTGCAACCACACCATGATGACGATCAGGAAGATGTTGTTCCAGGGGATCAGTCCGAGCCAATCGATCGGTGTCCCGCCCAGGCTGGTGACCATCGCGTTCAGCACCCCGATCTGCTCCCCACTGCCCTCGAAACGGAAGTTGTAGACGAAACGCCACACGATGCTGGCGCCGACGAACGAGATCGCCATGGGGAGGAAGATGAGTGACTTCGCCACTGATTCCATGCGTTTCAGCTTGTCGGCTAGCACCGCAAACCCGAGACCTATCGCCACCGCCGCCGCAGGCACGAGGAAGACCCAGAGGAGGGTGTTCCGCAGCGACCGCAACATGGCGTCGTCGCTGAAGACGTAGGCGTAGTTGTCCAAACCCACATAGGCGGCGCCGTTGGCGTCCATGAAGGAAAGCTGGATGGTACGAATTGCCGGATACACCAGATAGATGGCCAGGATCACGAGGGCGGGACCTACGAATGCATAGGGCCGGATCCGCTCCCCAATGGAATCGGGCAGCATCTTGATGATGAGGTCCACCAGCCAGTAGAGGACAAATACCCCTATCACACCGATCACGATGGCAACCAGTGCCACGATCCAGGTCGGGATCTCGCCGCGGAGCAGGTCGAATGCGAAGTCCAGAGCGAGATAGGTGAGCAGTGGCAACGCCAGGGCGGCGAGGACGGAGAGGATGAAAACCAACAGCCCGCTGCCGAACCCAGGGCGCGGTGGTTCGACTATCGGCCGGACCGCCTCATCCTCGGTCTCCTCCTCCGTTGTCCTCAGCTCTTCGTCCATATCGATTCCTCCGAATGTTCTCCTAGATCACCCAGCCGCTCAGCTTCTCACCCGCCCGGCCATGCGGCGTCGATATCGGAGAGGACCTGTTCCAGGTTGTCTGGACCGTTGTCGGTGTAGGCGTTCATGCCCGTCCAGAATGAGCCACCGCCCACCTCGGGTGGCATGAGGTCGGAGGCATCGAAACGTGCCACGTCATTTGCAAGGGCCTCGGTGAGGGTGCCTGCTGCCTGCCCGAGAAGCTCGCTGTTGTAGCAGTCGCTTCCGACCTCGGTGTTGGGAGAAATACGGCTGATCCCCTCAAAACCTCCCTGGGCGCATTGGGCGTCTACACCACTGAATGCGTCCAGGAAGTCACGAACCTCCGCCCGGTTATTGAAGACGACGGCAAGCTCACCCGCCATGAGAACGCCGTCCTGACCGTCGATACTCGGGAACGGGAAGAAGTTGTAGTCCTCTGTGGGGGTGAGACCCTCGGGGAAGAAAGTCGTGATGAAGTTCGCCTGTCGATGGAGATAGCAGGGCGGATCGTCGTTGAACATGGGATCGGGTGCGTCACGGAAGTCCGTACTCGATATGTTCTCGTTGCCGCCGAACACGTAGCCCTCGGTGAAGAGAACCTGGCCGAAGGTCTCAGCCGCGGCGGTTATCTCCGGTGAGGAGAAGGCAACGTCACCTGCGACCCATCCGTCATAGACCTCGGTCCCAGCCTGACGCAAGACGATGTCCTCCATCCAGTCGGTCGCCGGCCATCCCGTGGCGGCGTCGGAACCGGTACCGATACACCACGCATTCTTGCCGTCGGCGACTATCTGATCGGAGAGAGCCATCAACTCATCCCACGTGGTTGCCGGTTCGTAACCGGCCTCCTCGAATGCTGGGACGTTG
>WHTL01000158.1 GCA_009377735.1 Acidimicrobiia bacterium | reverse complement strand
GTCGCCGAGGTGCGCTCGTACTCGCGAATACGAGGTGCGATCCTCGATGACACCAGTACGGGCAACTCTGGGGCTTCCTCACGGATGGCGCGATAGAGAGCCAGCTCGTTGTCGGGGTTGGCGTACGAATGCAGAAAGCACACGGCGACACAGGTGCTGCCATTCGTGGCAGCAGCGGCCTGCCGAAGCTCGTCCACCAGGCCCGTGAGGACCACCGCCGTCTCAACGACTCCTGACGGCAGTACACGCTCCTCCATCTCCCATACGTCGTCACGGGACACCGGGGGAGGAGTGGGCCGGTAGCCAGGATCGAAGCTCTCCTCCTTGTCGGTCCTGCCTATGAACAGGACGTCCCCGAAACCTTTGGTGGTCACGAGGAGGACCCGGGCGCCCTTTCGCTCTAGGACTGCGTTCGTCGCAATGGTCGAGCCGTGCCGAACCTCCACACCCATATTCAGGGAGATACCCGAAGTGCGGATTGCGCGCAACGGTGCCTGTTCGGGGTCGAACGGTGTCGACCGGACCTTCGACGTGACGATCCCCTCGTCGTCGACGGCCACCAGGTCGGTGAACGTGCCTCCTACCTCGATTGCCACCAGCATCTACGCGTTCTCGAGTTCGAACGATTGACGCGGGCCGCCGCTGAGCTCCTCCCAGGCTTCCGATACGGCGGCTATCACGTGGGCGACTGCTTCATCATCGATTTCGTGGTATGTGAACAACTTGAGGTAATACTCCTCACGAACCGCCGCCAACACGCCCCGCTCGGAGAGGGCACGCGCCAGATCCGCTGCCGGGATGCCACTGCGGTGAGTGAGGATCTTCACTTGGTTTGTCTGCGGCGGCACTACATCCAAGCCCGACAGGTCATCGATTCCGCTAGCCAGCGCCTGTGCTCGACCATGGTCGGTAGCCAGCCGCTCCTCCCAGCCGTTCAGGGCCTCGAGAGCGGCACTGGCGAAGATACCTACGCGATGGACACCCGAGACCCCAACCACCTTTTGCAAGCGTCTCGCTTCTTCCACGATCTCGGTAGGGCCACAGAGCAAGGCGCCGTAGGGCGCTCCGATGCCCTTGTTGAGGCTAACTGAGACCAGGTCGACAGCGTCGACGTAGTCGGCCAGGGTGGTGGTTGATGCAACGGCGGCATTGTGCAGCCGCGCTCCATCCATGAACAGGATGCCCCCGTGGGCATGAATGAGCTCGCCGAGCTGACCGAGGTAGTCCTTCGACAGGATCGATCCGCCGTGATCGTTATGGGGGCTCTCCACCGCAACCAGCGAGGTGCGCGGCGGGGGGTACGGTCCACGCCACTGGGTGAGCGCCTCCGCGACCTCTTCCAGTGCCATCTCACCCGTCTCGCTGGCGATCATGCGGGGATAGAGGCTGGTGATGTGGGCCAGATTGCGTCCCTCCATCCACACCATGTGCATGTCTTGTTCGAGGACCACTTGCTCTCCCGGCGAGGTGGTTGCCATTGCACTGAGGAGGTTGGCGAGGCTGGTAGTTGCTAGGAACACACAGGCCTCCTTACCCGTATCCGCGGCTCCTCTCGACTCGAGTTGGTTGACGTAGGGGTCCTCGCCTCGTTGTGCCCAACCAAAGTCAGCGTCGTGCATCGCCTGCCACATATTTGCCGTTGGCCGGCTCCTAACCTCCGCCCTCAGATCCAAAATCCGTGTCGTTCCCATGTCATGCTCCTGTTGTCGCTTCCTCTAGGTCTTCCTCGGCGTGCCAGCCCCCGCCGCCGGCGCTCTCTAAGACAACCACGTCACCTGTGACAAGTGGGACCTCCGTTACCAACGGAGCGAGAGGTATCACCTCGTCGCGCCGGATGATCTTAAAGCCCCCAACGGCGCCGTCACCACCGCCGAACAATCCTCGCGGCGGCACACTGATGCGGTCGGTGTACGCCGAGAAGGTTCCACCGGGGGCGAGGATCTCGTACACCCGCCGCAGGCCCCGGCCGCCCCGGTAGCGCCCACCTCCCTCCGATCCATCCCGGATTGAGTACTCGATCAACCGGTACCAGGTGGTGGTCGCTTCCTCGTATTCGACGGGGAGGTTGGTGGCGTTGGAGAGGTGGGAGCTAACGCCGTCCAGGCCGGCTCCCCATACGGAACCTCCCCAGCCGCCGAACATCACTCCGGTGATCATCTCGTAGGAGCCGTTGTCGTCGAGGCGGCTCAACGTGTATTGGTAAGGGGTGTCCTGGCCCGCCGCCATCGAGCGGTCCGGGTCGATCGACGCAAACGCCAACTTCAACGTCGAGTACACCCGATTGGCAACGTTGGTCCGAGCGTGGACCGGGGCCGGGTAGGACGGGTTCACGAGAGATCGTTCGGGAATCACGACCTCGACGCTGCGGTAGCAGCCGTCGTTCACGAAGACGGTGTCTCCTAGCACAAAGCCGAGAACGAACGAGTACGCTGCCGACAGCGTGGCGGCGAGAGGGCAGTTGATCGGCCCCTGGGCCTGCCCGGCTGTGCCGGTCAGATCGATGGTCAGTTCGTCGTCCTTGATCCGCAGGGCTGCCCGAATCGGGAAGGGCCCCCCTCCCAGCCCGTCCGACTCGACGAGGTCCTCCGCCTCGTACGTCCCATCCGGAAGCTCGGAGATGGCGTCCCGGGTGACCCGTTCCGCGTAGTCCATGATCATTTCGGAGATCTTTTCCACCACCGCCCCGCCATAACGCCTGCACAGATCCAGGTAGCGGCTCACCCCCAAGGCTGCGGCCGATCGCTGGGCCTGTATGTCGCCCAGTACTTGGTCGGAGACCCGGACGTTCGCCTCGAGTATCTGGCGTAGCCATCCGCTCTCCAAGTCACTCTTGCTCAAAGCCATAGGGGGTATGCGGAGGCCTTCAGCGACGATGTCCTTGGCGTTGGTCTGTGTGCCCGCCGCCGCTCCGCCGATGTCGATGAGATGGATCACCGAGCCAGTCCAGGCCAAAAGGGCGCTGTCCCCCTCTGGTGGAGCTGGGGCGTAGATTGGGGCAAGGAGAATGAGGTCATTGAGATGCTGGGCACCAGAATACGGGTCGTTGGTAAGGATGAACCCGTCCCGACCGGGTAGTTCATCACCGATGGCAGCGATCGCTGAGTGGGCTACGGCGGAGAGGGAAGCCAGCTGCACCGGAATGCGCTGAGCTTGGGCGATAACTCGGCCCGTACGGTCCAGCAGGGCCGTAGAGCAGTCCTTCCCTTCTCTGACGATCGAGGAGTAGGCCGCCCGTACAAGGGCGAGGGCCATCTCCTCACAGATCGCCACCAGCTGATGTCCGACGATGCTGACGTCGCTAGGGCGGAGGCCGTACTCTTCCCACTTTGTCACGTCTGCTCTCCCCCCCCTGACGCTGGGACGGTCTTGACGCGGCGGTAGAACGGCTCAAGCCCGACCGAAAGCGCAGCCACGTAATCGGCGGTGAGGTCGGCTTGCAGCATGAGGGCCGCCTCCAGCGAGTCCGGAAGGCCGCCGACGAACGGGCTGTGGTGTCTGACGATCTCGCAGATGTGGTATGGCACGTTTGACTGGCGGCAAACGTCGGCGCCCACGGGCCCGTGGTCGGCCGGCCCGTACCCTTTACGGAAACGGGGCGGATGGCAGCCAATGGGCCCGTCGAGGATCAGCATCTTGTCCACATCGTGCAGCAGGGCCGACGCCAGAAGCGAGTCCGTGTCTATCTCCACGTCCCAGGTGTGGATGGCCACATCTGCTAGTCGAAGGGCGACCGTGGCCACCTCGAACATGTGCGCCTCGAGTGAACGGACCGGCACGTCGCGGCCCTGGGGGACACCACTCAGCGAGTCGTAGTCAGTCTCCCGTGCGCATCGCTCGAGTGTTGAAAGAACGGCCCCGCTGAGCGACTGATCCTCCAGAAGCGCGACGAGGGCCATGACGTCCGCTCCGACGAAGCCTTCGAGATCGAACGCCTCAGCCATGGTGCGCCTCCGAGGAACCGACACGAAGCCTCATGGGTTGAAACCACCCGACCCAGCGTCGAAGCGCCAGGCAAAGAGAACAATGGGCACGGTCACGAGCAGCAAGAGCGTGGCACCGGCCGCAAGTCGCGGGTCCACGACTGTCTGGGACATGACGAGCAGCTGCACCGGGATGGTGCGCGTCCCAGGTTGGTCAAAGAAGTAGGAGATCGTGAAGTTGTCGAACGACACCCAGAAGGCGAACAGGCCACCGGCAGCGATCGAGGGTATAAGCATGGGGAGTAGGACACGCCGGAAGCGGTACCATCCTCCGGCGCCGAGGCTCTTCGCCGCCTTCTCAACGCTCACGTCAAGCTGCTCGATTCCAGCCGACAGGGTACGGGTGGTAAAGGGGATAGCCAGCACAACGTGGCCGAATAGCAGGATTAGCCAGCTGCCTATGTCGTTGGCGCGGAGAACGTCGGAGGCCACCGTGAAAAGCCCAAGTCCATAAGCCAACGACGGAAGTACGACGGGAAGGACGAGGAGCAGCTGGAGGGGCCCCGCCGACTTGCCCAGACCCCGCACGCCGAAAGCACCTGCTATTCCGAGGAGCAGGCCGACGGCCACAGTACCGAGCCCCAGAGCGACGCTGAGCTTGAGGGCATCGAGGTAGCCAGGATACTCGATCGCTCCGCTGAACGGCTCCAAGGTGACCGACTCGATTGGGAAGCTCAGAGTATGCCCGCCCGACACTGCCAGGAGCAGCGTCGCCACCAGGGGCACGATGAGAATCGCCACGCCTAGCACGGACAATCCGCGGAGCACCCCGCGAACGACCCCATCCACGAAGCCCGGGCGGTGGGTCTCTCGAATTCGACCGTTCGAACCCCGACCCGGGACGGGTTCCTGCACCATGGAAGAGCTGGCGACCGTTTCAGTGCCTGGCGACCGTCTAACCAGGCGGCGAGCCCGGTAGAAGCTGGCTCGTCTGTAGGTTAGCCAACTCAGCAGCCCGATGAGTCCAAGGGCCACCAACGTCAGAACCATTGCTGATGCCGCCGCCAGGCCGGGGCGGTAGGTGAGTGAGATGTTTCGAACGACGATATTGGGGAGAAGCGCCAAGAACCCGCGGCCCAAGATGTCGGGAACGAAGAAGGCTCCGATCGCCTGGGCGATCACCAAGACACTCCCCACCAACAGCCCGGGGACCGCCATCGGAACTACCACCTTGCGCAGGCGGCGGGAGAAGCCCGCACCTAGGCTCTGCGCCGCCCGAAGCATGTGGTCGTCCAAGAGCGTGAGCGATGCCAATACGGGGAGGGCGACGAAAGGCAAGAAGATCTGGATGAGGGCGAGCGCCGTGGCCAGAATCCCCAGAGCCCGGGTGTCCAAGGAAAACCCTCCCAGCAGACTGAGGGCGGTGACGAGCGGCCCGTCGGAACTCATGAGAGCAAGCCACCCGAAGATCCTCATCGTCACGCTGACGAAGAAGGGAGCTACCAGAGCGGTGTACAGAACGAGGCGCACCGCCTTCCACCGGCTGAAGCGGATGTGGAACGCAATCGCGAATCCAATGACGACACAGCCGAGGACGACCGACCCGACGACGACCAAGGTGAGTCCGACGATTCGTACGGCATCAGCCGATGCGAACAGCGCTTGGTAGTTGCCCAGGCCCGTAGCACCTTCGCTCTGGAGGCTTCGCATCGCCACCGACACAAACGGAATGAGAAATAGGACGAGTAGGACGAAAACCACTGGAAGGGACAGCCAAAACGCGCCCCTCCGGACGGGGCTGGCCTGCCCGGCGAAGCTCCGTACAGTGACTCGACCAACCTTCATTCCACTCCCCGCTGGAAGTAGCGGACAACGCCGGGCTTGGGCCGTATGAGGACCTTCTGGCCCGCCCTGACGACCGTCGCGTCGTACTCGTCACGGTGGAGGGTGGCGATGAGCCGCTCATTGGAGCTTCCTTCGAGCCATAGGTCCACCACGGCTCCCCGCCGGATGACGTCGACCACCTCTCGGGAGAGACTTGTGTTGCCGGCAGAATCCGAGGGAGCGTTGTTGATAAGGGGGCTTACTTGCCAGTCCTCAGGGCGGAGGGCGATCACGACTTCCTCTCCGGAAGATGGGGCGGAATGGCCGGTCTTCTCCGTGCGAGGGATATCCAACGTCAGACCCTCCGCGACATCGACTGTGATCGACGCTGTTCCCACATTGGTGACTGTTGCGACGAACTCGTTCAACCTGCCGAAGTACCGCATGGCGCCGAGGGACGCCGGATCTGCGTATAGCTCGGCCGGGCCGCCCCTCTGAATGATTCGTCCGTCCTGGAGCAAAAGGATCCGGTTGGAAAGACTCATCGCCTCCTCGGGGTCATGCGTCACGAAGAGGACGGTGAGTCCCAGCATCTGATGCAGACGATGGAGTTCCTCCTGCAGCTGCAGGCGCAGATTGCGGTCCAGGGCGGTGAGGGGCTCATCCAGGAGGAGCAGTCGTGGTTCGGGGGCGAGGGCGCGGGCCAAGGCGACACGCTGCTTTTGTCCCCCAGAAAGCTGACCTGGGTATCTCTCGTCCATGCCGCTCAGACCCACCATGGAGAGCATTTCTCTCACCCTGGGTGCAATCCGGTCGCGCGGTTCGCGCCGGGCCTTAAGGGCAAATGCCACGTTCTCGAAGACGTTCATGTGTGGGAACAGCGCGTAGTCCTGGAAGACGACACCGAAGGAACGGCGCTCGGCCGGGAGGTGGGTGATGTCGGTACCGTTCCAGATGATCGTCCCGGAGTCGGGGGTGACGAAGCCTCCAACGCAGTTCAGCAGCGTCGACTTGCCACATCCGCTTGGGCCCAGCACGGAGACGAACTCCCCAGCGGGGATTCGTGCGCTGATCTCCTGCAGAGCCGTGACTTCGCCGAAGCGATGGCTTAGTTCGACGAGCTCAAGCACCAGTCACTCTTGGTTCAGCCACATCGGAAAGAGCCGGGGTGACTCGGTGGTTGGGTGCATGCCAACATCTAGCGACGAACTGAAGGGCAAATCGCTCTACAAGGCGATTTCGGCATCGAACCTATCGATCCAATCGGCATGATTCTCGGCGATGAACTCCCAGTTGAGGATACCTTGCGGGAATGCGTTCTCGGGGAGGTCACCGGCCGCCGGCACGTAGTTCTCTTGCAGCTCTTCGGAGAGGGTCACGTCGGTGTTAACGGGACCTACTGCGGCCGCCTCGGCGTTGCCCACCTGGAAGTCCTCACCGAGAATCAGGTCCGCCATCGCCGAGGCCTGGTCCATGGCCGGTCCGCCCTTGACGATTGTCAGCGTGTTGTACGCCAGGAACGTGCCTTCTGAGGGGAATGCGACCCTCATGTCGGTTCCCTCGGACCGGTACGGTGCGATGTAGCGTGAGTAACTCGGTGCGTACACGCCGATCTCGCCTGCGCCGAGAAGCTGGAACGCTGGAAGCACTTGCGTGTCGATGGAATGCAGCTGGGGCTTGAGCTTCTCGAGATATCCCCAGCCCGCCTCGACCGCACCTTCCGCGTCGAATGATTCCGCTCCCGCAGGAATCGCCTCGCCCATCTCGGACAGACCGCCCAGAATCAGGAGGTAGACCCCGGCAATCAGGGACATCGACGGGATCACGACTTTGCCTTCGAACTCGGGATGCAACAGGTCCTGGTACGACGATATCTCGGGAAGCCCCAGCTCGGCGTTCGTCAGTGGACCCATGTAGTTAAGGGCGAATGCGAGAGCGTGGTCGTCCTCGTACAGGGCCCAGGGTGGTGCAGATGACGACAAGTTCGGCATCTGCGAGAGGTCGAATGGCTGGAGATAGCCGTCGAGGGCCGCGCGGCGAGCACCAGGGTTTTCAAGCATCAGGATGGTGTGTTGGGGGTCATCCGCCTCCGCTTCCAGAGTCGCCAAGCTCTTGGCGGTGGTGGTGCTGTCGTCAAAGAGCACCGTGGTGCCGAACTGTTCCTCGATGGCCGGAACCCATATGTTGCGCTGCACCATGGCTTGGTCACCGGCGTACACACCTATCCGGATCTCCGCGGGAATACCTCCCCCTCCGGCTGTTGTGCTACTTCCCGGACTCGTCCCTACACTCGTTCCCGAAGACTGCCGTACACCACAGGCCGCAAGAAATGCACCTGCCAAAGCTGCTCCCGAACGTTGCAAGAACCTTCGGCGGGAAACCGGATCCATCAACAAACCTCCGTCTCGAGCTTCCATTGCCAGCCCTCTGTTAATTAATAGTCGCTAGTTTGGATGCTGTCAACTTTTTGTTGAGTGTAGCTCATATTCTCGAACGGGCCCGACGTCAGCCAGCATGTCTGATGAACGTGATCCCACTCAAGACCGGCCCGGGGAGGGGCGTTGTCCGCGGGTTCGTGTCGGTGGCTCCGAGTACCCATTACCGAATCTACGAGAAAGGAACCGATATGACCGTCACCGAACGCGAGAACCCATCTCCCGAGGTCACCATCGTGACGCCCGAGGAGTTCGACACCGTTATAGAGTCTGCCATCCACAGTGCGGGCCTGAGCGTCGATGACATCCGGAACCAGGCGCTAAGCGGTAACTTCTCATCCGATGAAGTCGAAGATGTCTGGTGCGTCGTCAAGTCCTTTGTTAGATAGTTCGCGAGAGAAGTTTCGTTGCGCAAAGTTGAGCGCTTTGGCTCGAGAATTTGCCAATACCCTCACCCGATGCCTCAACATCTCGGTCACCAACGGGATAATGATCAGCGCCTACATGGATAGGAAGGGCCGCGGTATCCTGGGTTTAGGCGTGGGAGAACGTCAAGTTACGGCCTTCCAGGATCAACTCCTCCATCGTCTCCAACCGGCCCTCGACATGACTCACCTGATTCGTCATGCGGTGATTGTCGTATGGATGTGGCAGGGAAATCCGCATTGGGCTAGTGCTGCGACGTATCGTTGCTCCATCTCTGTGAGGGAGTCCCAACCCTTCCGTTGCTCTGAGCCGCTTCGGATGTGGCTGTATGCCGCTGCCCGGGCGCTGGGAACGTCTGGAAAGCTCAAGCTCTTGG
>WHTL01000328.1 GCA_009377735.1 Acidimicrobiia bacterium | reverse complement strand
AGGCGGGGATCACCCGAGGCTGCAACCCACCTGATAACGACCGCTACTGCCCCGACGACCTCTTGACCAGAGGCCAAGCCGCCGCCTTCATGAGACGAGCCCTCCTGCCATGAGACGCCACAACGACATTAGGAGGTAAGGAAACTGAAGAGAGGCAGCAAGGAGAGCAACAAGATGACCTACTCGACGACTGCCTCCACAAGATCTTCCCAACGGATGGAACGACCTGTAACGCGAGCCAATGAGGTCGCGATGTCCCGACCCCTGGCGACCACGAAGCTACGGGAGACCTCGAGCACGACCACACCGAACCCGTGCCGAGCATCCAGACGCCTTGCCAACGTGCTATCTCGGGAGTATCGAAGGAAGAGTGTTCACGCCCGGTGAAGAGATTTATCCAGCCGCAACTACCTCCTGAACTGCGCGCGCCGGTCAACGACGGCGCGCTGCGGGATGGATCAATCGAAGAATCTGCTTCTAGACGACGACCCGCTCGCCTCATCCCCACTCCCCCTATGTATTGGGACTCATGTTCGGTGCCGGAAACCACGGTGCCAGCTGAGGCGCGCGTCTGTAGGCCTCGATCAGCGTTTGTTCGTGTCGGCCAGTGAAACACGTAGATAGTTCTTATCCACGCCGTACACGTCGGTCCGGGCGATGTGGTCTTCACTGAGAGACTGGAGCGATGACAGACTCGGGCCTGGCACAATTGACCTTGAGAATTAGGTTTCGTCCCGAAGTACCTCGGCAGGGTGACGTCTCACGTAGTCGTCGACTTCTGATTCATGTTCCGGGCAGAACACGGCGACACCCATCGCAGACACATACACTACTTCGGCTGAGTGCGGCCAGCCGATCTCCTCGTGCAACTCGTCCATCATCTCTTCGAACGTGTAGCCATTCTCGAATCCGGCGCATATGTTCGTTCCTCTTTCCACCAGTTCATCGTCACACGGGGAGTAACCTTGGGAACGGTCGGCTCACTCTTTCCTCCCCCTCCTGAGTGTCGGGCCCACTTTCGAGTGCCATGTGACGCCTCCTTCAAACCTAGGTGTGTACCCGGCTAAGAGGGCAGTGAGGTCACAGGAAATACCCATTTTCTCCTGTCATCCCAGTGAGACAATGAGTCCATGCGGTGACCGAGCTATGTGCCCCGATCTGTGAAGTTCAGAATTATTTGGCATGAATGTCGCGGCGATAATCAGCGTAGGCGGGAGTAGGGACCTGGCGATCAAAGGCGACCATGTACCCGAGTGACCGAGGGTTCCATGGCTTACCTCCCCCATCGACTAAGAGCTCGGAAGCCAGCCCAGCAGTCTCTCGGATCCCACATGGATCTTTTGGTCCGACCGGGGGTTGGTGCGCTAACCTCGAATATGGAGGCTTCCTGAGCACCCAGTCCGAGGGCCAGCGTTGGGTCGTGCCGCTGGCGCTGACGGTGATGGTTGGATTCGGAGTGATCTTGTACGGCTTTCCCATCTACCTCACTGATCACGCGGCTGGAAGCGAATTCTCGAAGACGCTTCTATCGGTTGCCTATGGGGGCTCGGTTTTTGCGGGCGGCGTGCTTGCCCTCCCTGTGGGCCGCTACGCCGACCGCCACGGGATCCGTAGCGTCATCGGCTTCGGCGCGATGTTGGGCGCGATGGGACTTGGGATCTTTTCGGTTTCGACCCAGCCGTGGCATGTCGTTGTCGCCTGGTGGCTCTTCATCGGCCCCGCTCAGGCGATGGTCTACTACGAACCGGCGTACATAGCGATCAATCAATGGTCGAAGGTCGAGGACCGGGCGTGCTCGTTGGCCAAAATTACATTGATCGGCGGGTTGGCTGGCATAATCTTCCCTCCGCTGACCGAGCGTATGGTTGGCTTGTTCGGGTGGAGGGCGACAGTCTTCGTCCTTGCGGTCCTCTTGATCACCGTCGGTGCTGTGACTTCCTACCGGTGGCTGCCACGCAAGGACCCCAGGAAGGCGGAACAGTCGTCTCGGATACGGTTACCGATCGGGGCCCTCTTCGCGGATCGAAGGTTCGTCCTTTACACCGTCGCGATGGCGCTCATGTTCTTGTCGGTTCAGGGAACGATTGCTCACAACGTTGCCCGATTCGAGGAGGTCGGCTTCTCATTGACGACCGTTGCACTGTGGGCGGCCGTGGCGTCGGTGATGAGCCTCCCTGGACGATGGCTTGCCCCAATCATGGCCGCACGCCTCGGGGTGACAGGGGTTCAGGCAGCCTTCACTCTGATAGCTGCGCTCGGGGTGCTACTGCAGATAGATGGCACGGAAACGTGGCAGATGATCGGACATTACGCCCTATTCGGGTTGGCGTTCGGGGGACTTCTGCCGCTACGAGCCATGGTTATGGCCAACTGGTATGGCTCTCATGTTTATGGTTGGACGATGGGGGTGCAGTGGAGCGCCGCGGTGCTCGTGGGCGCCGCTGGCCCGGCCCTCGTCGGCGTGATCCGCGATGCCACGGGCGACTACCGAATGTCGGTCGTGCTGATGACCGCATGTTTTCTGGTAGCCATGGGAGCCATACTCGTGAGCGGAAGGATCGAGCCTGCAAAACACCACGCCGAGCTAGGAGGAGATCACAGTGACTACCACTAGCGATCTGGAGTTCGCTCATCTTCTGGCGGATAGGGCAGATTCGATCTCGATGCAGCTATTCGACAAGCCAGACACTCGATTCGAGTTGAAATCTGATGGGACACCCGTATCCACCGCGGATGTGCATATTGAGGAGACCCTACGCGATCTGGTCCGAAAGCATCGGCCGACGGAGGGCTTCCTCGGTGAGGAGGACGGGCATTCGGGCCCACGACAACACCGATGGGTAGTCGACGCCATCGATGGCACGTCTGACTTCCTCGCCGGCGGCACTGCGTGGGGGTCTCTCATTGCGCTCGAGAAGAACGGGGCGGTTCGAGTAGGTGTGGCATCTAGTCCGATGCTCGGCACCCGCTGGTGGGCAAAGACGGGAAATGGAGCTTGGAAGGAGTCGCTCCCCCGATCGTCCGCCACTCCCGAACGACTAACGGTCTCGAGCCAACCGTTTCTCGTCTCTTCTCAAATAACAGTCTGGCCACCCCAGAATCGGCTGCCCTCAAAATGGAAGGGAAGCGCTCTGGATCTTCTCAACGCGCTGCCTGCTCCTCTTCACTCGGCAGAGCGTATCCATTGCGACCGCGCCAGTCGTCCCACATCAAAGAGCGCGCCAGGTTTCACAGCCGGCGCACTACAAGTCGCGAGCGGAGTGCTCGACGCCTCAGTGTTCTTCGGAGGCGGACCCTGGGATATTGCCGCACGAGCCGTCATCTGTGAAGAAGCCGGAGGCCACTTCACAGACCTATGGGGTGGGTCGCGTCGAGACACCCAGACGGCTATTGTCTCCAACCGGCTCGTCCACAATCAGATCCTTGAGGCTTTACGACCCAACAGACCACAACCCCCAGAGCCGACGGACTGAGACTTCACTGGTGACGCGTGACACCGACGACGGCGCAGCTAAAACCACGAGACGAGGTGTTCGAGTGGGAGATTATCCGTCGACGGCGGTGATCGTTGCGTTCGGTGAGTGCAGCGCTTCGAGAAGGCGCGCACCAGCCCGGCGAGCGCGGGGTTCATCGGTTTCGAGAAGATCCAACGCAACCACACTTCGAGGTGCTACCTGGGCACTGGGTGGGAAGGGCCACACGTCGTCTTGGACTATGCGCATCAGAACGTTCGGTTGGTCAGTGGATTCTTCGAGTCCGTAATGGTCTATCAGCGGCGACGCGTCAGCATATGAGACATAACCCTCGATGACGTCACGTGCGATGATGCCTGCGTTGTGTTCGGCCGCGGCGCTGACTCCTGATCGGACAAACGCCTCTTCGTTGGCGAGAGGTTCGAGACCGGATGGGTGGCAGTAGAACCGTCTGAGTTCGGCCCGGGACGAAAGTCTTGGGGCCAACTCCTCCAAGCCCGATCGGTCGAGCCTTTGGCGCGCCCGATGCCGGTCAAGGGGGCCGAGCTGGTCATCGTAGCCTTCGACTAGGGCGATCAGAGCCCAAACGGAGGACGGCTTCCAGGGTCGGCCGGCTGGCCGGGGATGACGACGGTTTCGCTCTAGAGAACGTGGCTCAACAGCCCATTCCTTGCCCTGTCGTTCGGCATTGAGGGACCCGTCCGCGATCATCTGACGGACGAGGTATACCCATAAGTTGTGGATGACCGGTTGTTGGTTGGGACGCGACGTACCCTCCTGATATCCGATAAAACGATTCGCCGGTGGGAGCCGGCGAGGAGGAGTACGCCGATGTTCAAGATAGTCAACGATGCGAGTGTT
>WHTL01000413.1 GCA_009377735.1 Acidimicrobiia bacterium | reverse complement strand
CGAAATAAGGGCCTTGGAGAGAATCTCCGAAGAATTCGCCGGCGATGGCTCCGGTTCCGTCTTTCAAGTCGTCGTACGTGAGCCAGGTGGCGACGTCATTGATGCCGATGGTCTCAATGCGGTGCTGGCCATCGAAGAGACCATCAGGGAAGAGGCTGGGGAAATCCTCGCCGATGATGCCGCCGAGCGACCGGCCGTCTCCAGTTATCTCTCCCCCGTGGTGACCGGGGCTCAGTTCGCCGGTCAGGATCCCGCCCAAATGGCGGCAGGTGGTGATGAGGCGGTGGACGGCTTCCTCTCCACCGCTCTCGGTCAGACACCACCAGATCAAGTATCTCTGCTCCAAAGTCTGGTTTCGGAGGGTTCAGACCTGGAAGGAGGCTCGGCAGAGGCAGGACTCGTGCTCGCGTTTTTCACGGGCGGCAACGAATCGACGGAAGCCTTCACACGCCAGATCGAGATTGAGCAGGCGATCGAGCAGAGCCTCGGAGAGATAGATAGCGAAGCGGAGATCCGACCATTCAGTGTCTCACTTCTACAAGGTGGTACCGACAACCTCGGGGCCGAGGTTGGTCGTCTCTTCGGGATGGCCGCAGCCATCATCGTGGCGATCCTCATGATCGTCTACTGGATGCCCGTAAAGGGAAACGCGACCTGGACGAGAGTCATTCGCCGCGCCATCGCCAACATGGCGATAACCATGCTCGCAATTCTTCTGGCAATTGCAATGGCCCAGGGCTTGGGCTACCTCCTCTTGCAGGCAGGCGTCATCAACTCCTTCAACCCCGTCACCCAGATAGTGCCGGTCCTCATTATTGGGCTGGGTGTCGACTATGCCATCCATCTCACCTCGAGGTACCAAGAGGAGGTGGGATCCGGAAGCAGTGTCGACGAGGGCATGAGCCGAGCCGTCGGGACGGTCGGCGTCACCCTCTTCCTCGCCACTATCACCACCGCCATCGGCTTTCTCACCAACGTGGTGAGCCCGGTACCCGCCCTGAGCGACTTTGGCATCCTTACAGCAATTGGGATAGTGGTGGCGTTCCTCCTCACCCTCACATTCGTACCTGCTCTGAGACTCCTGTTCGACCGACGGGCAAGCGAGGCGCACGCCCTCCCCACTGACGGAATGGAGGCATCAGAGGGGCGTGTGCTACCCCGCCTCGTCGAGAAGACATCCATCCTGGCCGAGAACTTTGCCGTGGCCACCTTGGTGATCGCCCTCGTTGCTGCCGGGTTGGGCTTCTGGGGATTCAGGTCCCTCAACACCGAGTTCAGTTTCACCGATTTCCTCCCCGAGGACTCGCCGATGATCCAGACGTCGGAGATCCTCGCCGAGGAGTTTGGTGGCGGGTTCGGGGAGCAGACACAGGTGCTGATCACTGCACCCGAGGGTGAGAGTCTCGCCACGGGCGCTGTTCACAATGCGCTCATCGATGCCAATGGGCAATTGAGCGAGATTGACGATGTGAGCGTTGTCGATGTCGGCGGACAGTCAATCATCAACGCCTCCTCTCCCTACAACCTCATCGCTCAGGAGCTAATGAATCCCGAGGGAGCGCCGGGGGTTTCGGCCGAAGCCGAGGGAGCGGGGATGGGGCCCGATCTGACCGTTGCCGAGGATGCCGATCTCACTTCCCTGTACCAGGCACTACTCGAAGCCAAGCCCGAGGAAGCGGGGGCGGTGGTGAGCATGGAAAACGGAAGAGTCGGTGCGATGCTCTGGGATATCCAAACCACTGCCGGCGAAGATGACGCCGGTGGTCTCCGTGCCGCGCTCGCCGACGCCTTTGCCAATGTTGAGGCGGTAGGAGCAACCGTGGTCCCGACCAGTCAGAACATCGTCGGTGACGTCGTTATCGAATCTCTGACCTCTTCTCAGACGAGTTCGTTGGTGGTAACGATCCTGGCGTCGACCCTGGTAGTGATGATCAGCTTCTGGTTCGAGAATCGCCGACCCATGTTGGGGGTCCTCACCATGCTTCCCGTGGCAATGGTGGTGCTCTGGACATATGGCCTTATGTATGTGTTTGGTATCCCCTTCGGTCCGGTGACGGCCACACTGGCAGCCCTTGCCGTGGGAATTGGGGTTCCCTACACCATCCACATCGCCAGACGGTTCGAGGAGGACAGAAAGAGGTTTGCAGATCTCAATGAAGCCATCCGTTCCACCACGCGGCACACAGGATCGGCATTGGCGGGTTCGGCGCTCACCACGATGGCTGGGTTCGGGATCCTGATGACCTCGAGTCTGACACCTTTCCGGCAGATGGGACAGATCACGTTCTTCGCCATTGCATTGGCAATGCTCTCGGCGATCGCAGTCCTTCCGGCAATCCTCTATCTCTGGGAGGGTTGGCATCGCAAGAGAAGCCCAGCAATCACCGATGGTGGGCTCGAGTTGCAGCCGGAGCCAGACACGAAAGGTTGATCCAGGAGCCTAGGAGGCTGGTGTTGAATGCCGTTGTGGGACATGTGTTTGACACCAGTCTCCTAGACCTCTGGAACTTGTCACTCCCATCGCATAGGTTTGCGGTATGTATGCCGCAACCACTTCGGCTGCTTTCACCGGCGCCGAACCACGGGCGGTAGCGGTGGAGGCGCACGTGGGGCGAAATCAGGAAGCATTTCGTCTGACGGGTCTGCCGGACACGGCAATCCGCGAGGCCAAAGATCGTATCAAGGCTGCCATGGCATGCACGGGTCTCGACTTTCCCTCCAAGACCGTGACGGTCAACCTGGCACCCGCCGAGATTTCCAAGGAGGGT
>WHTL01000022.1 GCA_009377735.1 Acidimicrobiia bacterium | reverse complement strand
CAATGGCATCTTCCTGCGTCTCGGCCTGATCACCCTGGGCGATGAGGTCGTTGAACTCGGGGTTGTCGTAACCCGTGTAGTTCGACGACGCACCGGTTGCGTGGATCGGGGTCAGGTAGTTTTCGGCGGATGGGTAGTCCATCGCCCATCCGAGACGGAAGGGACCTTCGATGGACTGCTCGTCGAGACGACCGAGGTAGTCGGCGAACTCGAGCGACTCGAACTGGATATCTTCGATCCCAAGGTTCTGGCGCCACTGGTTGTCAACTGCTTCCATCCATTCCTCGTGTCCGGCACCGGAGTTGAACCACATGGTCACAGGACCGTCGATACCACCAGCCTCATCGAAGAGGGCCTTGGCGGCCTCGGGGTCATAGGTGCATGCCTGACCGCAGGCACCCTCACGATATCCGTCCACCACGGGGCTGACGAAGGCGTCGGCGGCCTGTAGTGAGCCGTTGTAGATGGCATCGATGATCGGCTGACGATCGATCGCCATCGACATCGCCATGCGGATGTCGGGGTTGTCATACGGTGCAATCGTCATCGGGTATGCAATCCAGGTGAATGTCGAGGATGGCGCCCTGATGAAGGCGTCGCCGAACTGCTCCTCGGCAGCGGCGAGCTGCTCGGGGGGCAGACCGTCCATGATGTCGAGACTCCCTGCCAGCACCTCGTTGTACGCAGTGGCCAGCTCGGCGAAGATCTGGAACTCGATCGAGTCGGCGTTGCCGGGGTTACCGGCGTAGTCCTCGTAGCGGACCACATTGATGCCGCGATCGTGCTCCCAGGTGCCATCCATCATGTAGGGACCGTTGCCGATGGGCGCCTCGTTGAAGGCGGCCTCGTCTTCGATCCAGGACGGGTGCGCCGGATAGAAGGCGGTGTAGCCCAGCATGAGTGGGAACTGCGAGAACGGACCGTTGAGCTCCACCTCGATGGTCGACTCATCTACTGCGGTGAGTCCGGCGAGCTCGGTGGCGGCCGGTTCGCTCACCACATTGCCCTCATCATCAAGCTCACCCTGCATCTCGTCGTACCCGACGAAGCGCTCGTAGAAGTAGTTGTTGTTCTGGGCGTTGGGACCCAGCGCCGCGAAGTTCCAGGCGTCAACGTAGTTCTGAGCTGTCAGCGGAGTCCCGTCGTGGAACGTCCAGCCCTCCTTGAGGGTGATGGTCCACGTCGTGTTGTCCTCTGACGTGATGTCGGCGGCAACGGCGTCGGCGTCATCATCGCCCCACATCGGCTCCACCGTCTCGTTGTCAAAAGTGACAAGTGGGCTGTAGAGAGCACCGAGTACCTCGGCGCCGCAAGTCTCGTTGGCGTTGGTCGGAGTCAGGAACTGCGGCTCACAGACGTACATGCTGAAGGAACCACCTGCGGCAGCGTCGCCGCCAGCCGTGGTCTCAGTCGGTGCAGCTGTTGTGTCGGTACCTGCCGTTGTGTCGGTACCCGCGGTCGTGTCTGTTGCCTCGGTGTCACCGGTGGTCTCGGCTGTGGTTGCCTCGGGTCCGGCCGTTGTATCGGTGCCGTCTCCGTTACCACCACAGGCCGCTAGGACCATGGATAGGACTCCGAGGAGCGCAATGATGCGCACCCATCGGTTCTTCATGATTTGTATCCTCCTTGAGGGTATTGGTTGGGGAGTCAAGGTTTTGGCCTCGCCTCCAAACGGCGTGCTCGGGCCACCCCGACCAGATCCCGTATGGGATCCAACAATGGGACGGGAAACACACCATTGCTCATACCGTAGTCGTCTCCACCGTGCCCTATCGCTCCAATTTGGATTCGATTTCTCGAAACCATCTCTCTCGTCTGCTCCAGGTATGAACCGTCCAAGACTATACACAAGGAAGCCCTTGGGATGGCGAGTAGGTCCGGATCCGTCTCGACCGGAGGTGACCCGCGAACCTACTCGCTCCCTATAGCGGGACTAGTCGTTCACCACCACCTTCGGCAGATTGACATGGGCGAACACATCAATCGTCACATTGCTGACGCGCTCGGAGTGAATGCCCTGCTCCTCACGGAACCACAACGGGATGCTGGGCAGATCCTCGATGAGCAGGTCCTCCGCGGCGTTGTAGGCGGCAATGGCTTCCTCTTGCGTCGCGGCTTGGTCACCCTCGTCGATCAGTGCGTCGAAGTCGGGATTGTCGTAACCGGAGTAGTTGGACGACGCTCCACCGGTGTATATCGCGGTCAGATAGCTCTCCGCCGAGGGATAGTCCATGAGCCATCCCAGCCGGAACGGACCGGTGAGGGAGTTCTGGTCTAGCCGTCCGAGGTAGTCGGCGAACTCGAGGGACTCGAACACGATCTCTTCGATCCCCAGGTTCTGGCGCCACTGGTTGGCGATGGCCTCGATCCACTCTTCGTGTCCGGCACCGGAGTTGAACCACATCGTGACCGGACCGTCAATACCGCCCGCCTCGTCAAAGAGCACCTTGGCAGCCTCGGGGTCGAAGGTGCAGGCCTCCCCGCACGCTCCTTCCCGATAGCCATCGACAACCGGGGCGACGAAGGAGTCTGCCGGGGTGCGCGTGCCGTTATAAATGGCATCGACAATCGGCTGGCGATCGATCGCCATCGACAATGCCTTGCGGATATCGGGGTTCTGGAAGGCCTCCTCATAGAGAGGGAAGCCGAGATAGGTGAAGCTCGACGATGGGGCGGTGATATACCTATCACCGAACTGATCCTCGGCCGCGGCGAGCTGCTCCGGTGGCAGAGTATCCATGATGTCGAGATTCCCCGCCAAAACCTCGTTGTAGGCGGTGGCCAGCTCGGAAAAGATCTGGAACTCGATGGCATCGGCATTCCCGGCGTCACCGGAATAGTCCTCGTAACGGACCACATTGATGCCACGATCGTGCTCCCAGGACCCATCCATCATGTACGGACCGTTCCCGATCGGCGCTTCGTTGAAGGAGTCAGGATCCTCGATCAAGCTGGGATGAGCCGGAAGGAAGGCGGTGTAACCCAACATAAGCGGGAACTGAGAGAAGGGAGCACCCAACTCCACCTCGATGGTCAGGTCGTCTACCACCGTCAGACCCGCGAGTTCGGTCGCCGCCGGTGGTGACAGCTCGTTGCCCTCGTCGTCGACCTCACCCTGCGTCTCAGCGTATCCCACGATGCGCTCGAAGAAATACGAGTTGTTCTGGGCGTTGGTCGACACCGCACCGAAGTTCCACGCATCAACGTAGTGCTGTGCGGTGAGGGGGGTCCCATCGTGGAAGGTCCAACCATCCTTGAGGGTGATCGTCCAGGTCTGGTTGTCCTCCGACGTTATATCGGCGGCAACGGTGTCGGGGGCTTCGTCACCCCACATCGGCGCCACCGTCTCCGGGTCGAAGGTGACCAGGGGGCTGAATAAGGCCCCCAATACCTCGGAACCACAGCTTTCGTTGCTGTTGGTGGGAGTTAGGAACTCCGGCTCACAGATGTACACGCTGAACGAGCCACCGGAGGCAGCCTCGTCGCCACCGGCAGAGGTGTCTCCCCCACCGGTCGTTGTAGCTACTGCCCCGTCGCTTTCCTCGGTGCCAGCGCTGGTCTCGGCGCTGGTTGCCTCGGTGCCAGCCGTTGTGTCGGTAGCGCCTCCGTCGTCACCACAGGCCGCTAGGACCATGGATAGGACTCCGAGGAGGGCAACAATGCGCACCCATCGGTTCTTCATGATTTGATTCCTCCTTGACTCTCCGACCGGGATTCCGATCCGACAGAGAGTTCTGTCTTAAGTTCATCGGTATGCTTCGCGGAGCAGTTATGGCTCCCAAAGCACACCATTGGGTCTTGAAGGTATGCCCACCCGTTGTCCGGAGTCCGCGTTTTCCGGAATGCTCGTTCAGCCTGGAGTCAGGTTTGTGCGCCGGATCGCCCTGCGAATGGGATAATGGTTGAGTGAAAGTCCTCATCATCGAGGATGACGAGAAGGTCGCAGCCATGGTGGCCCGGGGGCTGGAGGCAGAAGGCTTCCGGGTGGACAGCGCCCTGAATGGTCCCGACGGGATCCGGCTGGCCACCGAACACAGCTACGACATCATCATCCTCGACATCCTGTTGCCGGGCCGAAACGGTTTCTTGGTCTGCGCCGACTTGAGGAAGGCTGACGATTGGACGCCCGTCCTGATGCTCACCGCCAAGGATGGTGATCTCGATGAGGCGGAGGCACTCGATACAGGTGCGGATGACTACCTCACGAAACCCTTCTCGTTCGCGGTTCTCGTCGCTCGTGTTCGGGCTCTGCTGCGACGCTCCAACGGGAAGGACCCCGCACCGGTGGAAGCGGGTGACCTCTACATAGATCCGGCGGCGCGCCGAGCATGGAGGTCGGACACCGAGATCACTCTGACCGCCCGTCAGTTCGACGTTCTCGAGTTCCTTCTTCGGCGTTCGGGCCAGGTCCTCAGTAAGACAGAAATCATCAACGGGGTATGGGAGGACGGATTCAGCGGCGACCCGAACATCGTCGAGGTCTACGTAAGGCGGCTCCGTTCCAAGATCGACGAACCCTATGGCAGGCGGGCCATTGAGACGGTGCGGGGTGTCGGTTACCGCCTGGCCTCCGACGGGGGCTAAGTGTTCAAGAAAGGCGGTATTCGCTTCTGGGTGACGGCCATGGCTTCAACGGTGGTCGGACTCCTTCTCATCGTCGCCGGTGTGGCTCTAGTTGTTTTGGTGCGTTCCGGTTACGTTTCCAACATCGACCGGACCCTGGCCCAACGAGCTGACGACATCGCGTCGTTTCGTCAAGAAGGGTTCGATCTGCTCTCGCTGGGCTCGGATAGGGACCGGCCAGAAGGACTTTCTTCTCGTGCCGGTGAAGGTTTCGTACAGCTGGTCGATGCCCAGGGGCGTGTCATCAGCACAAGCCAGAACATACGGGGCACCGCCGCGTTCGATATATCGACGGGTGGTGGCGGCGACACCATCCGAAATGTCAGCCTGGCGACGGTGGACGATACTGTATCCCGGGTTCTCACCCGTCCCCTCGAAGGTGGTGCTCTCCATGTGGGCACATCATTCGACGGCGTGGTCGAAAGCACGCGACGTCTGGCGGGGGCCCTGGTGGTGATAATCCCAATTTCCGTCGCTGCTCTGGCCAGCTTGATCTGGTGGTTGGTGGGTCGGACACTTGACCCCGTGCAAGCCATCACCTCAGAGGTGGCGTCGATCACCAGCTCAGATTTGGAAAGACGAGTTCCCGAGACTGGAACTGAGGACGAGATTGATCATCTCGCCAACACGATGAACCAGATGCTCGATCGGCTTTCATCCTCGATCGAGCGGGAAAGGCGATTCGTGGCCGACGTCTCCCACGAACTGCGGAGCCCTCTCACGAGACTGAGGACGGAGCTGGAAGTAGAGATCCTCTCATCTGAGGACCTTGCGGAGAAAGATCGCCTCGGCTCGCTACACGAGGAGGTCGTAGGGCTACAAGAGATTGTCGAGGATCTGCTGTATCTGGCCCGTGCCGACGCCGGCGAGTCTCACCCTCGTTCTGGGCCGGTCGACCTTGACGACCTGGTGCTCCATGAGGGCAGCCTGCTGATGCAAAACGGAAGAGTCGAAGTCGATCTCTCCGAGGTGTCAGGGGCACAGGTACACGGAGATCGGGATGATCTGGCTCGTGCCATCAAGAACGTGGTCGACAACGCGGGGCATCATGCCTCGACCCGCGTCGTCATTGGCCTCAAAGAGACAGATGGGCGAGCCGTAATGACTGTTGGCGATGACGGCGTTGGCATCCCCCGGTCGGACGCCAAACACATCTTTGATAGGTTCAGTCGCCTCGACGAGAGTCGCACACCCAATAAAGGTGGAGCCGGTCTGGGGCTGGCCATCGCCCGTGACATTGTGACGCGCCACGGAGGCACACTCCACCTGACCAACCCGGGAGCCCCCGGCGCCATCTTCGAAATAAGACTCCCTCTAGACCCCAACTAGCGACGACTATCGACATCCGGACGAAGATTGTCCACCCGCCAACGGCGGGGGGAGAATGTAGGAAGGTGTAGGAACGTGTAGGAAGGACAGCATGGACCGGAGGAAGCGGGGAGTATCAATCCCCTAGGTTGATGCCCATGGAACGGGCGGCGCCGATCCAGCGGTGGTCGAGGGGTACCGACTTCCTCTTGCCGGCGACCTCGGCAAGTGGAATGGGCTTGTACCCGTCGTTTTCGGAAGCCACCAACACCCCGGTGACACCATCAGCTATGAGGTCCACACACGCGGTACCGAGACGGGTGGCAAGGAGCCGGTCCCTCGGGGACGGGGTGCCTCCCCGTTGCACGTGGCCCAGGATCGTCACTCGGCTCTCCAGACCTGTGCGCAATTCCAGTGCTGACGCAAGATCGTGGGTGATGTCCTCCCTGACCTCGTCGAGACGATCCAATTCCTCGCTCGCCGCCGTGGCGTCGTCGTCCTTCGACTCCTTCTTGATATTCTTGAGTCGGTCCCGCTCCTCAGTCATGGACCGGCTCATGGCGCCTTCGGCGATGGCCACGATCGAGAACGGGTTGCCGGCTGCCTTCCGACTGAGAATCGCCTCGGCGATCGAGTCCTCGTCGTAGGGGATCTCAGGGATGAGGATCACATCGGCCCCACCGGCGATACCCGATCCGAGGGCCAGCCATCCCGTGTTGTGACCCATGATCTCCACCACGACGATCCGGTGGTGGGAATGGGCTGTGGAGTGGAGCCTGTCGATGGCCTCGGTGGCGATATTTAGGGCGGTGTCGAAACCGAAGGTGGCGTCCGTGCCCCAGATGTCGTTGTCGATCGTCTTGGGAAGGGCAAGCACCGGCACGCCAACCTCTTCCAGGCGATAGGCGTTCTTGATCGTCCCTCCGCCTCCGAGACATACCAGGGCATCGATCTGATGCTGTTCGGTGACCTTCTTCATCATTGGCCGCATGTCGAGCCGCTCGCCGTTGCCCACATCCATCTTGTGGACCTTCGCCCGGGAGGTGCCCAGCACTGTTCCGCCCCGGATGAGTATCCCCGAGAGTTCGTCGGTGCCCAGCCTGATGAATCGATTCTGCATGAGACCGCGGAAGCCCTCACGAAAACCGATCACATGCATATCGTGGCTGATCAGGGCCGATTTCCCGATGGCCCGGATGGCGGCGTTCAACCCCGGTGCATCACCTCCCGCGGTGAGGATACCGATCGTTGTCATCTCTCCCTCGACTGTCGTCGGGATCTCGGTCTCACAGTAATGGTGCGTCCATACGGCGGGAGATGGCTCCTTCGTAGAGGATGCGAGCATCATCGACACCCAACTCGTTTCTCACGCCCATTGGTCCCTCCAAGGTGATGCTTCGACCACCAACGCCACCGATCCTCTCCGCGGGTACTCCCAGCTCTTCAGCGTGACGAACAAGGTTGGTCACTTGCTCCGGCTCCACCACCGCCACAAGACGATGTGGGTCCTCACAGAAGAGATGTCTCCAGTCCCGATACTGGACCTCCATCCCAACGTCGGAGGCAATGGCGATTTCTGAAACGGCGACCGCCGCCCCACCGTCGGAGACGTCGTGGAGGACGACGACCGATCCTTCGACAGCCAAACGACGAGTCAACTCGATCACATTCCTTGCGAGCACGGAATCGGGTGCCACGGGTCGGCCACCGGTGTGGCCGAACATCGTCTGTTCCACCGCCGATCCCGCCAGATTGACGACATCGGGATACCCGATGAACCAGATTTCCATACCTTCGCCAGCTCGTTCGAGGGTGGGGAGCCGCTCGGGAACGGGATCGGTGAGTCCGAGCAATCCGATCACCGGGGTGGGGTGGATGTCCCTTCCACCCGACTCGTTGTAGAAGGAAACATTGCCCCCAATCACGGGGATCCCCAATGTCTCACAGGCTTCGGAGATGCCCTCCACCGTCTCCCGGAATTGCCACATCACCTCGGGTTTCTCCGGGCTTCCGAAGTTGAGGTTGTCGACTACCGCGAGCGTCCTGGCCCCTACCGTTGCGATATTCAATGCAGCCTCATACACGAGACGAGCCGCACCGCGTCTCGGGTCGAGCAAGCAAAGCCGGCCATTCCCATCGGAGGTAACGGCCAGTGCCTTGCTGGTTCCGTGGATCCTGAGGAGTGATGAGTCGTGTCCCGGTTTTACCAGTGTGTCCCCGAACAGCATGTGGTCGTACTGCTCGTACGCCCACCGTGCCGAAGCGATGGAGGGATCGTCGAGCAGTGCCTGCAGAGCCTCGCCCACGTCAGGCGTGGCCATGAACTCGAGGGTGTTGGACCAGAGATCCTCCAACCAGGGAGGCTCACCCAACGGTCTCTCATATATAGGTGCTTCGTCGGTGAGTGCGGTCGCGGGCACCTCGGCCACGACCTCGTCACCATGTCTTATCGAGATGGTGTCTCCAGCCTCGACCACTCCCACAACCGACGCCGTGGTCTCCCATCTGTTGGCGACCTCCAGGACATCCTCGAGCTTCTCGGGATCCACGAAAACCATCATCCGCTCTTGTGACTCGGACATGAGCAGTTCGGGCGCTGTCATCCCGGCCTCGCGGGTATGGACGGCATCGAGATCGACCCTCATTCCCACACCGGAGCGTGCCGCCGGTTCGGAGAAGGCACAGGTGAGGCCCGCCGCACCCAGATCCTGGACCCCCAGCACCAGGTCACGGTCGTAGAGCTCCAGACATGCCTCGATCAGCTTCTTTTCCTCGAAGGGGTCACCGACCTGCACGGCCGGTCGCTTCGCTCCACTGTCCTCCCCGAGTGGCGCCGAGGCCAGGACGGAGGCGCCTCCGATGCCATCCCTACCAGTTGCGGCGCCGACCAGCACGGCAAGTGTCCCCGGTGGCCCGGCTCTCCCCAACACAAGGTTTTCCCGGCGGAGAACCCCGAGACACATCACATTGACGAGGGGGTTGCCCGCATAGCTCTTGTCAAACGCTGTCTCCCCACCAACCGTCGGCACTCCCACTGCGTTGCCATACCCCGAGATCCCCGACACGACCCCGTCGAAGAGGAAGCGGTTCTTGGGGTGGTCTAGTGTTCCGAATCGGATCTGGTCCCACAGTGCCACCGGTCTTGCCCCCATGGTGAACACGTCGCGGAGGATTCCACCGACACCTGTGGCCGCCCCTTGATAGGGCTCTACGAAGGAGGGGTGGTTGTGGCTCTCGATGCGGATCGCCGCCAGCCAGTCGTCACCCAGATCGACGACACCGGCATTCTCTCCGGGACCGACGACGACCCAGTCCGCCTCGGATGGGAACCGACTGAGGTGCGTGCGGGAGGACTTGTAGGAGCAGTGCTCGGACCACATCACCGAGAACATCGCCAGCTCGGCGGGTAGGGGGTCCCGTCCCAGACGCTGGTTGATCTTGGTTGCCTCATCGTCGGTGAGACCGAGCCGACGGTGTACCGCCACATCTTCGTCAGTGGGTTCCTCTGCTAGATCAAGGGCGTCTTCCTCGGGCGCCATCGTGAGGCGGCTGTGCGCTCCCCCATCAGACACGGGCGGCCTCGGTGGCGCGGACAAAGGATTCCAACAGTTCGCTTCCGTCACCCGATCCCATGACTTCCTCCATGGCACGCTCCGGGTGGGGCATGATCCCCACCACGTTCCCCTCGGTATTCGCCAGGGCCGCCACACCGTCCTGGGATCCGTTGGGATCGTCGACGTACCGCGCCACCACCCGGGCCGTGCCCGTCGGGTCACGGTGGTTTCCCTCGAAGGAGTTGAGGGGAATGCGGATACGGGTCCCCGGGTGCAGACCCTCGGTGAGAGCAGAGCGGCTGTCGGAGATCTCGACCTCGACGAACCGGCAGATGAACCGGAGATTCCTGTTGGCGACGAAGGCCCCTGGGAGCAGCCCAGCCTCACAAAGCACCTGGAAGCCATTGCAGATTCCCAGAACCGGCCGTCCGGCATCCGCCATACGACGCACACCCTTCATCACGGGGGAATGCGCAGCGATGGCACCGGTGCGGAGGTAGTCGCCATGGGCGAACCCGCCCGGAAGAACCACCCCGTCGAGGTCATCTAGTGCCTCCTCGCCATGCCAAACCAACTCTGCTTTGGCGCCAATCATCCGCAGGGCCCTCACCGTGTCCCGCTCACAGTTTGTGCCGGGAAACACGATGACCCCGATCATGAGTCGCCGATGAGGACCTCGTAGTCCTCAATTACGGGGTTGGCGAGGATCTCCTCGCACATGGCACCGACTCTCTCCCGAACACGGCCGGAGTCGTCCGAATCGATCTCGAGGATGAACTCGCGGCCCGTGCGCACCTCGCTCACCTCGTCGTATCCGAGGTCGGCAAGGGATCGGGCCACCGTCGTTGCCTCCGGGTCGGCGATGTCCGATCGTCGCATGATGCGGACGGTCACCTGCAAGGAGCTCTCCTCCCCCTCACCGCTGGAGGTAGTCGTCGAAGGACGAGTCCGTGATCTTCTCGTATGCTTCGATGTAGCGGTTCCTGGTGCCTGAGACGACCTCGTCTGGCAGGTCCGGCGGAGGTGGCGTCTTGTCCCAGTCGGTGGTGTCGAGCCAATCCCTCACGTACTGCTTGTCGTAGGAGGGAACGTCGTGGCCGGGCTCCCAGGAATCTCGAGGCCAATAACGGGAGGAGTCGGGGGTGAGCACCTCATCGATGAGGATCACCTCGTCGTCGGCGGTGCGCCCGAACTCGAACTTGGTGTCGGCGAGAATCACACCACGTTCTGCCGCGTGTCTCCCGGCTCGCTGATAGATGTCGATGGAGCTCTGTTTCAGGTCCTCGTAAAGGTCGTCACCAAGCTGCTGTCTCGTCTGTGCCTCGGTTATGTTCTCGTCATGGCCGGTCGTTGCCTTGGTGGAGGGGGTGAAGATCGGTTCCACCAGCTCGTCTGCCAGCTGAAGACCACTAGGTAGATGCTCGGTCGTGGGTCCACCTCCGTCCCGATACTCCCTCCAGGATGAGCCATACAGGTATCCGCGGACGACACACTCGATAGGTATGACCTCGACTCGACGCACCACCATCGCCCGTCCGGTGAGATCCTCACGCTCGTCGTCGTCGAGACCGGGGACATCGGAAAGGTCGGTGGTGATCAGATGATTAGGGGCGTCGAGGAGGTCGAAGAAGAAACGGGACAAACCTGTGAGAACCCGACCCTTGTCCGGGATCGTCTGGGTGAGGATGACGTCGTAAGCAGAGATGCGATCGGTGGCGACAAACAACAACCTTTCGGCGTCGATCTCGTAGATCTCGCGTACCTTCCCGGAGGCGATATGAGACAGTGTCGGCACGTGGCCCAACGATAGCGCAAGAACCCGATATGCCGTGTCACCACTCAACTCTTGTTCCCCCTCCTTCAGCGCCGAAGAAGAACCGAGACAGTCCGCTACCGTCAAGTTCATGGCCGAGATCCTGGGGCTCGACAGTCTCTTCGCTCAGATGATCCTTGCACTCGGGGCTGCACTGATACTTGGGAACGGGTTGGCGTGGTGGAAGCACTCTCGGGGTGAGCGACCATCCGGTGCCGCTGGCCCCTTCCGACGTGGCCGTGTCATATTCCTGATGATCATCGGTGTCCTCCTCAGCACATGGGGGCTTGCCTCGGTTATCACCGGATGAGCTCTCCCGTGAGCGAGGTGTGGCGGCGGCCTTTCAATGATGTTGTCGCAGAACTCGACAGCGACTCCTCGAGAGGGCTCAGCTCCTCCGAGGCCCGGGACCGACTCGAGAAGTATGGGCCCAATGAGCTCCTGGTAACCGAACCGGTGCCTACGTGGCGGAAGATACTCGCCCAGTTCGCCGATCCCCTGATATACCTTCTAATCGGCGCCGTGGTGATCTCCCTGGTGGTGTGGCTGTTGGAGGGCAGCGAGGGTGTCCCCTTCGAGGCCATCGTGATCTTGGTGATCATCATTCTCAACGCCGCACTGGGATACATCCAGGAGGCAAGGGCCGAGGAAGCCGTCGCGGCACTGCAGAACATGGCGGCACCTACCGCAGGCGTCGTCCGTGATGGGAAGGAGGAGCGTATCACCACCTCCGAGCTCGTACCGGGAGACATCCTTTGGTTGGCCGAGGGTGACGCCGTCGGTGCTGACGCCCGGCTCACGGAGGTTGCCTCCCTCACGGTGGCAGAGGCCCCGCTCACCGGTGAGAGCGAGGCCGTGCTCAAGGATGTGTCCACCCTCGATGAGGATGTCGGTTTGGGCGACCGGGTGAACATGGTCTTCAACGGCACCGCGGTGACCAGGGGCAGAGCCAGGGCGGTTGTGACCGGGACGGGTATGGACACCGAGATGGGCCGTGTTGCCCAGCTGTTGGGGGAGACCGAGGAGGAGGCGACGCCTCTGCAACGGGAGGTCGGCAATATAGGTCGCGCCCTCGGTATCGCGGTGGTCGTCATAGCAGTGATCGTCATCGGCATCATCGTGCTCACCTCCGAGATCGACGAGCCGGCGGACCTGGTCGAGGTGCTCTTGGTGGGTGTCTCCCTTGCGGTGGCCGCCGTTCCCGAAGGACTTCCCGCCGTCCTATCCGTTGTCCTTGCGCTGGGGGTGCAGCGGATGGCGCGACAGAATGCCATCGTCAAGAAACTGTCGTCGGTGGAGACCCTTGGGTCATCTTCGGTGGTGTGCTCTGACAAGACGGGGACGCTCACCAGGAATGAGATGACGATCGAGAAGGTCCTGACTGCTTCCGGGGAGGTGACCTTCACGGGCACCGGCTACAGCCCCGATGGAGAGATGAGAAGCAACGGGGCCCCTCTGGAGGATCCTGTTCTCCTTGAGGAGACGCGAATGGTTCTGGCCGGTGGGAGTCTCGCCAACGACGCCTCCCTCAGCGAGGACAACGGTGAGTGGACCATCCAGGGGGAGCCCACCGAGGCCGCCTTCCTGGTGGCCGAGATGAAGATGGGGACCACCGCCTCCCGTCAGGAAAGGTTCAGAAGGGTCGGCGAGATCCCGTTCACCTCCGAGCGAAAGCTGATGAGCACCTTCGAGGTCGACGCCGAGCACGAGGGAAGGATCTCGCTGGTTACCAAAGGCGCACCGGACGTCCTCCTGAGAAGATGTAGCCACGAGATTGCCGCTGACGAGACGACAGTCCTGACCGACGAGCGGCGCGATCGGATCCTGGCACAGGTCGACAGTCTGGCCGACCAGGCGTTGCGTACTCTTGCGGTGGCGTATCGCCCCCTCTCCGACACCGATGAGCCCACCGAGGACGAGGAGGTAGAGCATGACCTCGTCTACCTCGGTTTGGTTGGCATCATCGATCCGCCCCGTGATGAGGCGCGGATCGCAATCGAGGAGGCATCACGCGCAGGTATCAAGGTGGTGATGATCACTGGCGACCACCCCCGCACGGCTGCTCGGATCGCGGGCGACCTCGGCATCGCCTCGCCCGAGTCCCGTGTCATCATCGGGACGGAGTTGGAGACTCTCGGTGACGACGAGCTGTTGGTCGCTGTTAAAGAATCGTCGGTTTACGCCCGTGTCGCCCCCGAGCACAAGCTCCGCATCGTCGACGCCCTCCAGGCCAACGGCAACATCGTTGCCATGACGGGTGACGGGGTCAACGACGCCCCCGCCCTCAAGTCGGCCGACATCGGTGTCGCCATGGGGATAACCGGGACCGATGTCACCAAGGAAGCAGCCGACATGATCCTCACCGACGACAACTTCGCCACCATCGTCACCGCGGTCGGCGAGGGCCGGGGGATTTTCGCCAATATCCGCAAGTTCCTGCGGTTCCTCCTCTCATCCAACATGGGTGAGGTCCTCACCATGATCCTGGGGGTTGTTTTCGCCGGTGTGATCGGGCTCGATGACGCCGGAGAGGGTCTCACCATCCCCCTGGTCGCCACCCAGATTCTGTGGATCAACCTGCTAACGGACACCGCACCCGCCCTGGCGATGGGTCTGGACCCCGCACCAGACGACATCATGGAGCGCCCGCCCCGTCGTCTCACCGACCGGGTGGTAGACGCCGAGATGTGGCTGGGTATCGGTTTCGTGGCCCTGGTGATGGCGGTGGTGACCCTTGCCAGCCTCGACATTGCCCTCGCTGGTGGCATCCTCGGCGGGTCGGGCGATATCGTCGAGGGGAGGACTATGGCATTCACCACCCTGGTACTTGCCCAGCTGTTCAACTCCTTCAACTCCCGCTCCGACCGGACCAGCGCCTTCCACGATCTGTTCACCATCAGGTGGCTTTGGGGTGCCCTCGGGCTCTCCATTTCGCTCCAGATCGCCGTGGTGAGCATCCCCTTCCTCAACCGGGCGTTCGAAACGACACCACTGGACCTCTCCGGCTGGCTGATCTGTATCGGTCTGGCGAGCATGGTCCTGTTCGCCGATGAGGCGAAGAAGCTGGTCTATCGGTTGGTGCGTTTCACACCAGTCACCTAGGCCGGGATGGTGTCGAGTTTGACCGAACCGTTCTCCACGGATCTAGCGAATCGGGAGAGGGCCGCTGCACCCTGGCGACTGAGTCCAATGTCGAGCTCATCGGCCCGCATCAGACTGCGGGGAGTTGGAAACAGATGGGTCAGACCCAACACACCGAGACCGGGGACGAACTCACCAAGGTGGCTCACCAGACTGCCCATCACAGCCTCCGTCGGACCCTTCGGGTGATACCGATCGACAATCTCCCGCACCGAGTTCTCAAACGGGTCCCATGTACCCGGGACCACTTCCACCGAGCCCGGGCGACACACGGCCGCGTCCCGGGACCGAATCCCATCTGTCAAGTGGTCGTGATCAAGACCAACGATCCGGCGCGCCCGGCGTACATGATGGATCAGACCCTCCCAATGCGGAAGATGGAGCCGCAAGAGGAGATCGTCGTCGATATCACCGGGACCGATCTCGATCACACCGGCGTGGTTTCCGATGGTGACGGTCCGTCGATACCAGCCACCTGAAACACTCTCCACCCCGGGAATTTCCTGGTTGCGGAGGGACGTCATCATCACCCCGATGTCGAGCGGCGGGTGGTGCGGCATGCGGACCACGAGACCACCGTCGGCCACCAATCTGTCAGTCCGGCGTCTTCGGTTCCTGAGCTTGCTCGGTGGCTCCCTGAAAATCTCACTCATGGTCCGATTGAACTGTCGAACGCTCCCGAACCCAGAGGCGAAGGCGATCTCTGTCATGGTTAGGTCCGTGTCATCGATCAGACGACGTGCGAAATGCGCTCGCGAGGAACGGGCGAGCTGACTCGGGGTTACACCGACCTCTTCAATGAAACGTCGTCGCAGGTGGCGAGCCGAGACACCTAACACCGCCCCTAGCTCCTCCTCCGTGCCGCCATGGAGGGCGCCGTCGAGAATGGTGCGGATGGCCCGACAGATCAGCTCGGTGCCCACCCAGGTGCTCATGAGGTCCTGTCGGTAGGGGCGGCACATATGGCAGGGCCGTAGACCGGCGGCCTCGGCGGCTGCCGCCGTGGTGAATCGTCTTGCATTCGACGGTTTGGGTCGACCGGAACACATGCTGGACAGGCAGTAGATGCCGGTGGTCTTCACGCCGACTATCTCGGTCATCTTCCATCCTCTCAATCTCCGCCTTCCTTGGATACACCCACGAAACCTCTTCTCATTTCCCGTCTCATCTCCCGTCGATCAGACGGGTCGATGCCTGACCCAATACGTATTGCCACCCGTGCTCGTCGCGTACATAGGTGTCGCTGTACCAGACCCGATACTCGAAGGGAGTTCCGTTGGTGGTGCCCTTCGCCGAGAGCAGCGCGGTCACCACCGCTGTCTCTCCCCACAACCTAACCACCCGATCCGTGGCGTACTGGTGCTCATACTCGGTCACACCACTCTGGGCCTCCTCCAACAACTCCTCTCTGGTTACCACCGCTCCCCTCCCGGTGATCAACACCATGTCCTCGGCAAGGATACGCCCCATTACCTCGGAGTCGTTGGCCTCCACAGCTGCCTGGTACTCGATATCGAGGGCAGCCACGGTCGCCGCTTCGTCTGGTTCTGTCTCGATCTCCAATGACTTCGCCATGAGCAGAACATAGGAGGCGAGCTGGTCGATCCTCGGACGAAAACGGACGGCCCTGGACCCAACTGGCACGCAGATAGCCGAGGTAGGGTGGCTCCAAACGTTTGTATAGCCTTCGGAGACCTTTGTGACGGATGGGGACTACCCAAGCTTCTCGGACGCCGAATATCAGCGGCGGCGTCTTGCGGTACAGAATTTGATGGTGGAGCAGGGGCTCGACGCCTTGGTGATATTCGGGTGGTCGGCGATGGGTCGGGCCGTCCAGGCCGACGTGCATTACCTGTCGGGATATCTAGGCATGAGGGACAATTACGTCGTGTTCTCAGCGAACAGCGAGCCGGTGCTGTTTGCGCAGAGCTACAACCACGTGCCCAACGCTTCGGTGGTGTCGGTGATCGAGACCCGATGGGGTGGTGTAGACCCAGGCGCCACCATCGCCGATGAGTTGAATCGCCACGGTGCCCAATCGGTGGGAGTGGTGGGCATGATGCCCTACCAACATCATCAGGCGATGCAGGGCGGCCTTCCCAACTCTCACTTCGTCGACATCACCCGACCCTTTCGGCTGTTGCGTGTGGCCAAGAGCCCCGAAGAGCTGGATTGGCTGCGACGCGGGGCGGAGTTTACCGATCGCGCCCTCCTGGCTCTGGAAAGGGAAACAGTGCCGGGGATGCATGAATACGAGCTCGCCGAGGTGATTGAGCATTCGTATCTGGGGGATGGGGGTCTGACCGGGTTCTATTACCTAACGACCACTCCGATGAACGCACCCGAGAGCTGCGTACCCGCCCAGGTTCTCTCAAACCGAATCATCGGGGTGGGTGACCTCATGAGCTGTGAGATCAGCATCTCCTATGGTGGATATGCCGGTCAGGGCCTACGCACTTACACCATCGATTCCGAACCAACCGACCAGATCTCAGACCTCGCAGAGGTAGCGGCCGAGGTGTATCGGCGAGTAGCTGCGGCGATTCGTCCCGGCGCCACTCATGAAGATGTTTGGGACGCGTCCAGCATCATCGAGGAGAGTGGTTACACGATACGCGATGGTCTGGTCCATGGGTTCGGCATCGGATTGCTTCCACCGTCCTTGCGGACAAGGGAGTCCAGTCACGAAGTCGAAGAATGGGAGTTCGAGGAGAATCAGACTGTGGTGATCCAACCCAACGTGATCACCCCCAACGAGTCGGTGGGAGTGCAGATGGGCGATCTTTGTGTCGTCACTCCCAATGGCGCCCAGTCCCTCCACGGCCTGCCCATCGAACTGGTCAGAGCCGGTTAGGTCAGAGTCCTCCGTCTCGAGGCCCAACCAGTCGGCGCCGGCATCACAAAGGGCATCGGTAGTGCCGTTCAGACCGCTCAGCCCGGCCCTCTACAGGACCTCCAGATGACGGTCGTCTGCACGATGAACGGCGGCTAGGGCCACCGAGCGATCAAAAGTAACGAAGCGACCATCGTTCACAACCGCTAGTGCAAGGAGGTAGGCGTCGGTCACCTGGCGGGGGTTGTGGATTCGTGAGCGCTCCACTATGTCTTCGTTGAGAAGGCTGACCGTACCTGGCCAGAAGACGTGGTGGGGGGTGTCGGTAGCGGCAGATAACAGATGCATGGCCTCGCTGGGCGAGATCGGACTCGGGTAACGGGGCTGGCTGATGATCCTGACGAAACCGTTCTCGGTTATGGCGCATGATGCCCACCCGTCATCGATCTCGCGATCGAGCCACTGATGGGCTTGCTCGTGATAGATGTGGTCGGAGTCGAGGAGTGCCAGGAGGAAGTTGATGTCGAGCAGGGCACGGCTCACTCGGGCTCGTCCTCTCGGAGCTGATCGATGAGGATGTTGGTGACCGGCGGGCCCCGATGAGGAAGTGGCATGAATCCGTATCGGCTGTCTGTTGTGTTGGCATTGTCTCTCGATCGTCGTGTCAATGCTTCTCGGGCGAGTTCGGACAGCACCGCGCCAGCGGACCTCTTCTCCCGACGGGCGCGCTCCTTTATGGCAAGCAATACGTCTTCGTCGATGCTCAGGGTGGTGCGCATACATCTGATGCTATCGCATCCATGATGACAAGCCGAGTCGAGTGCGGGCACCATCGCGTTCTGACCAGGCCTCCGACCCCGGTACCCTCCACTCGATGTCCGTTCGTCGGCGGCTGACCGCCACACTCTTCGCCGGGTCAGCGCTCGGAACCACGGCATATCTCGCCGCCGTCACCGTCTCCGGGCTCGTCGTGGAGGAGATCACCGGTCAGGCTGCCCTAGCAGGTGTACCGGCGGCAATGGGAACCACCGGGACCGCGGTGGGGACCTTCCTCCTAACACTCGGGATTGCCAGGCGGGGTCGGCGTCCCGGTCTCATCGCGGGTTACATCCTCGGCGCCGTGGGAGCGCTGGCAACGGTGGCCGCCGTGGTCTGGGGCTCGTTGTGGCTTCTACTGGCAGGGATGGCGATGCTGGGTTTCGGCCACGCCTCGAACCAACTTGCTAGATACACGGCCGCCGAGATGTTCCCGGCGGATCGACGAGCCTCGGCTCTGAGCATGATCGTCTGGGCTGGAACAATCGGGTCCGTGCTCGGCCCCTCTCTCCTCGAACCCGGGGGGAGAGTCACCACGGATCAGGGGTGGTCCGATCTCGCCGGGGGTTCCCTTGTCGCCATCGTCTTCATGGGTGCCGCGGGCTCCTCTACGCCGTCGCCCTCCGACCCGATCCCGCCGAATTGAGCTTCGACGGTCCACTAACGACCGCGAGACCGTCCTTCGGTGATGCCTTCCAACGTCCCCACGTCCGGGTTGGGCTGGCGGGGATGGTGTCGGGGCAGGTGGTGATGGTGCTGATCATGATCGCCACGCCCCTCCACATCCGTCACGCCGGTTTCGACCTGGGGATCGTGGGGATGGTGATGAGTGCCCACACGCTGGGTATGTTCGCCTTCTCCCCGGTGACCGGTCGGCTCGCCGACCGCTTTGGCCGCTACCCGATCGTCCTGGCGGGACTGGTTCTCCTCGGGATCTCGGCGGTGGTAGCCGCCGCTGCGCCCGCCAATGCCACCCCCTTGCTCGTCATCGCCCTCTTCCTGCTCGGTCTCGGGTGGAATCTCGGGTTCGTTGCAGGGTCGGCACTCCTCACTGTCGGTTTCTCCCCCGAGCTCCGGGGCCGCCTCCAGGGCAGGGCCGACACCATCACATGGCTTTCCGGCGCCGTGGCGAGCATCCTCTCGGGTATGGTGTTCGAACTCACTGGCTACAGAGCTCTCGCCCTCGTGGGTCTCGCCCTGCTCGCCATCCCGGCGGTCATCATCACCCGTCACCGCCAGGATCTCGCCGTCGCCCCCGTTGCCTGACCACCCATTTGGATCGGACTTGTTAACAACCATACGACCAAGCAGCCGTCACCGGAGGGCATCCTTCCTGAGGTGCGACGACCAGCCTTTTCGGGCATATTCTGGTGACGTGGTCTTATGCCTCGATTCGGCGAAGGGCAGAAGGAGACTGATCGATCGTGAGAATCAATAAAAGGGCATTGTGGGCGGCGACGCGAGTCGCCGAT
>WHTL01000099.1 GCA_009377735.1 Acidimicrobiia bacterium | reverse complement strand
GCTCAGTCGGTTGGGTGTAGGCGGAGGCGTTGGCGATGCCGTAGTAGACGAGCACCGCAAAGGAGCTGAATCCGATCGCACCCCGCAGGTCCGCCACTGCGACGACGACCGCGACCAATGCCCCAACCGCCAGCTGCGCCCAGTGCGGAGTCCGGAATGTTGAATGGACTCGGCCCAACCAGCCGGGAAGCTCGCCGTTGTGTGCCATGGCGAAGATCGTCCGGCTAATCCCGGCCAGGAGTGACAGCATCACCCCGAGTGTGGCGACGCCCCCTCCTGTCCGGACGAGGGCAGTGACGGCCGGCAGGCCAACGCCCGCGGCGGCCTCGGCAAGGGGTGCCGACGAGCCAGCCAGAGGATCGGGACCCACCGCCAGAAGAGCCGACACCATGACCGCGGCGTAAACTATCAGCGTGATCCCCAAGGCGAGAGGGATGGCACGGGGAATGGTCCGGGACGGATCTGCTACCTCTTCACCGAGTGTGGCGATGCGGGCGTAGCCGGCGAAGGCGAAGAAGAGCAATCCGGCCGCCTCCAGTATGCCTCCTATGCCGCGGCCGATGAGGTTGTCGAGATTTGCAGGGGCGAGGTCACCGGACAGGGTGGCGACCACCACAACGGCGAGGACGATCAGCACCGTGACCACGATGATCTTCGTGAGGCGGGCGGTCTTCTCGATACCGGAGTAGTTGACGGCCGTCATTGTCACTACCGCCGTGACCCCGATGACCCTGGCATTCCCCGGGAACAGGTAGGCACCGGCGGTCAGGGCCATGGCGGCGAGACTGGCGGACTTGCCCACCACGAAACCCCACCCGGCCAGGTAGCCCCAGAAGGGCCCCAGTCGCTCTCGCCCATAGACATAGGTGCCTCCCGCCTCCGGGTACGCCGCCGCGAGTTGGGCGGAGGACGTGGCGTTGGCGTAGGCCACCGCCCCCGCGATCGCCAGACCCAACAGCAAGCCAGACCCAGCGGCTGCCGCAGCCGGGCCGACGGCGACGAACACTCCGGCGCCAATCATCGAACCGAGTCCGAGCATCACTGCATCGGTCAGGCCGAGGCGCCGCGCCAGACGTGAAGGCTCGGACGCGCTCGGGCTGAAAGCGCGGTAGTCATCTCTATCCGTCATCAGCGGACGCGGGCGCCCAGCTGGTAGGTCATGGTTCGGCGGGTTGGAACAGCTCGATGAGGTTACCGGAGGGGTCCTGGAGCAGTATCTGGGAGCCCCCGGGGCCGATAACAGTGTCGTTGCGGAACTCGAGTCCCGCCCCGCGGATGCGAGCGACTTCGGCAGCGAGGTCATCGACGATGAAGTGGATGCGGTTCCAGCCCCCGGCACCCGGCTTGACGCCGTCGGGCATGGGTCGTCCGGCCGAGCTTGTCGGGCCGCTCAACAGCAGCCGCAGGTTTTCTCTCCTGACGTCGGCGAAGGCGGGGACGTGATTGCTGTGTAACTCGAAGCCGAAGTGCTCTGTGTAGAAGTCGACGGATGCCTGCACATCATCGACCATGTATCGGACGCTCACCATAGATTCGGTCACGTCTACTCCTTTGGGTTGAATGTGGTGGCGAGGGAGACGGACAAGAACTTGATGCGGGTTTCTAGATCGTGAGCCGTCTGCTGGAAGGTTCTGTAGATGGCGTCTTTGTCGCCGGACGCGGCAGCGGGATCGGGGATGCTCCAGTGCATAGTCTCGGGCTGGCCGGGGAACTCGGGGCAGACCTCCCGAACTCGGTCACACAGGCTGATCACCTGATCGAACCTCTCCTCGGCGAACATACTCAGATGCTCCGAGCGCTGCCCGGCCAGGTCAAGTCCGTATACCTCTTTCATCACCCGCACCGCGTTCGGGTGAAGTGGCTTCGGATGACTGCCAGCACTGTGCGCCTCGATCACCTCGTTCGAGTCGGCTCCGGCAAGAGCTTCTGCCATCTGTGAGCGAGCGCTGTTGCCGGTGCACAGGAACAGCACCCGCACCTTGGCCGCTCCCGGTCGCCCAGCACCTGGCCCAGGCGGAGTCAGACGGAGCCCGGCGTGCACACCAATGCCGGCGGCGGTAAGTAGATGGCCGATCCGCGTGAGGTCGACGGTGTAGTAGGAGTCTCGGCGATCAGCGGAACTGCGCTGCGCCGAAACCAAGCGAGCGTCCCGCAGCTTGCCGAGGTGGTAGGAGACCAGGTTCTGGGGCTGACCCACCAGGTCCGTCAGCTCGTGCACCATCCGGTCGCTTCGGCCCAACTCTCGTAGAAGGTTCCAGCGCAGCGGATGCCCGGCGAGGCGCATGAACACCTGCGGGGTGAGCCCTTCGTCGATCGTCGAAACAGACATGGAGGGAGATTACATCAATATGGATTGATCTGCCAAGGTAAGTGCATCACTTCCGTTTGATGCATTCTCCGGACGCAGCCATCTCTGTGTCCCGTCCAGCACCTGTGTTCGCGCGAAGACGGTTATATCGGTGCAACCGGGGAACGGTTGATGGGGTTCTACACGTGAAGAAGAAGCCTCAGAAGGAGGGAAACGTGTTCACCATCACCTGTGCAGTCGACAACCGGGAACGCTTGGTGGGATATTCCGACATTCTCGACACCGCTCAAACAGACCAGGGCACCCTCATGGTGGTCGCCTGCGCCTGCGGGGGGACCGTCGGCATTGTCCGGGGCCACCAAGTCTCACACTTCGCCGATTCCATCGCGGTCTGAGATCTAACGGACCAAGGGGACCGAAGGTAGGGACGACGGCTTCGGTCGTCGTCCCCCCTATCGGGTCGACTCTCCGAGGGCATGCGTTCTAAGGTTCGCTGGGTACACCATCGGAGGACCAAATGACAGCAACCCAAGCCGGTGACTCGCAGACCACGGCCGAGAGTCACGATCAGCCCGGCTACCTCTCTGGATTCGGAAATCAGCACAGCACTGAGGCCGTTGCCGGTGCCCTTCCCGTGGGTCAGAACTCACCACAGCGGCCTCCGATGGGCCTCTATGCGGAGCAGCTCTCCGGTACGGCCTTCACCGCACCCCGCAAAGAGAATCGTCGCAATTGGGTATATCGGATTCGCCCGTCCGTTAGACACGCCACCCATTTCAGGGAGATAGAAGGAGAATCCCTGATCCGCACCGCCCCCCATCGCGAGGGGAAGGCACCGATCGGTCAGATCCGCTGGAACCCGGTGCCGATGCCGGAGGAGCCGACCACCTTCCTCAGTGGTATCCGCACCATCGCCACCAACGGCGATTGCCATACCCAGATAGGCATGGCGGCGCACATCTATATGGCAACCGAGTCCATGACCGACGCCTTCTTCTACGATTCCGACGGCGAGCTGTTGGTCGTCCCCCAAGAAGGTGCCCTTCGCTTCCATACCGAATGTGGCGTTCTGGTGGTGTCGCCGGGAGAAATCTGTGTCATCCCCAGAGGGATGAAGTTCCGGGTAGAGCTTCTCGATGGCCCGTCCCGAGGTTACATCTGCGAGAACTACGGGGCATACCTCGAGCTACCGGAGCGGGGGCCCATCGGCGCCAACGGGTTGGCCAACGAGCGGGACTTCCTCTATCCGGTCGCCAGCTACGAGGACTCCGACATCGACGCCGAGCTGTACGTCAAGTTCGATGGCCGTCTCTTCGTGGCCGAACTGGATCACTCTCCGCTGGATGTGGTGGCCTGGCATGGGAACCATGCCCCCTACAAATATGACCTTGCCCATTTCAACACCATCAACACGGTCAGCTTCGATCACCCCGACCCGTCGATCTTTACTGTCCTCACCGGGAAGTCCGACAGGCCGGGAACCGCGAACGTCGACTTCGCCATCTTCCCGGAGCGATGGATGGTCGCAGAGCACACCTTCCGGCCGCCGTACTACCACATGAACATCATGAGCGAGTTCATGGGTCTGATCTACGGGGTGTATGACGCCAAGGAGGAGGGGTTCGCTCCCGGGGGGATGAGCCTCCACAACTCCTACTTTCCCCACGGACCGGATATCGACGCCTACAATAAGGCGACCAGCGCCGACCTCGACCCGGTGAAGCTGGAGGGCACCCTGGCATTCATGTTCGAGACCCGCTACCCGCTGATCCCGACGGCCTATGCCTCCGAGTTGCCGGCACTCCAGGATGACTACCCCACCGTGTGGGACCGTCTCGAGCGCCATTTCGATCCCGAATAGGAGTCTCCGAAACTCCTGAGTCCCATGTTCAAAACGGGTGGGCGTGTCCGACCACTCTATGGATGAAGCGGGAAGATCCCGCACCGGACTGTAAGGAAGCAGCCGGACCCGGCAAATAAGGAGATGGACATGCCTACAGGGCCAATGAATGTCGACTATGACCAGATGGGTACCTTCCAGGGCCAGCTGCGGACAAAGATCGACGAGTTTGAGTCCCAATGCACGACGATGAACACGGAGCTCGACACGCTGCTCGAGCAGTGGAGGGGTTCCGCGGGTGCCGAAGCCTTCGCCGGTGTCGTCCAAGAGATCAAGCGTCAGATTGGACAGCTCAACACCAACCTCAGTAACACCGAGGCGGGTCTCGGCAAGGCCGTCACTTCCTACGGGGAGCACGACGGTCAGGTGAGCACTGCCTTCACCTCGATGGTTGCCACCTGAGCCACCACCCCAACAAGGATGGGATAGCGGCCCCGCCCGGGGCCGTTATCCGCGTCAGGGTTTCAGCAACTTGAAGCGCTCGGCTAGTTCGAAGTCGGACCCGGAGGCCTGCGTTGCCGCCCGGTCCCGAAGACGGACCTCAAACGCCGTTCGCGCCTCGTCGTCCTCGTCGGCGTTGCCCAATGGTGGTCACGGTCTGACTCGAATGACACAACAGAGCCTCGACTTTGTCGGCGAAGGTATCGGAGATGTCCTCGGTGTGGTCGGGTTCGTCGGCAGACCAGAGCAGCAGGGCGCCCGGACGATGCTTCTCCAGGCCGAGGTCCGGGAAGAATAAATGGTCCCGGGCCGCAACCACCGCATCGACCGCAAGTAAGCCGGTGGCGCGATGATCGGGATGAAGCATGTACCTCCGCCAAGGATCGTCGCTGAACACCACATCGGGTCGGAGCTGACGGATCCACCGGGTGAGCTCCCGACGAAGCGCCATCGAGTACTCCAGTTCGCCGTCGATCTCATCGAGATGGACGACATGGGATGCGCCCAAGACGGCAGCCGCCCTGCGCTGCTCGCTATTCCGCTGATTGGCGAGGGCAGCTGTGGATATAGCGGGATCCCAGCTTCCCTTGGAGCCGTCGGTGACTACGAGGATCGTTACCTCGCAACCCGCCTTCGACCATTTGGCGAGGGTTCCACCACATCCGAACTCGGCGTCATCGGGATGAGCACCGATGGTTAGAGCCCGGCGTGGTGTTTCGAGTGACTCTGCCACATCGTCGAGTTCGGTGTAAAGGTTGGTCACCTGCCGAGGGTACCCACTACGCGATACCACTCCGTCCTGATATCGCACCCACAACCTCTTCGAGCCAGGCCCCGCGGGGGTGTGACAGAGCCGCTATCAGATCGCTGGGGCCGTCGATGTCGAGGGCTAGTCCGACGCTCGTCAGTATGTGTGCTTCGGGTAGGAGGCGCAGATGCCGGTGGAAGGAACCCGGTCCATATGAGAAGGGAAATCCGTGACGGACTCCACCCATTACCGGCGTCCCGCCGTCGGGGGAGGGGACCAGCACGCCCCCGGGTGGGAGGCCGACGACGGTTGTCACCTCCGAAGCAGTTAGCAATGGCAGGTCTGAATGAAAGACCGCCCATGGGCCGGATTTGCTGTCCACGGCCGACCCGACGGCCCGCGACAGGCCACCACCAGGGTCCAGATGGATCCGGGCGCCGAGGGACCGAGCCATCCGTGCCACTTCACGGTTAGCGGTCACCACCGTGACGTTGTCGGCAGAATCGAGGGCCAAACTCACCGTTCTGTGCACCATCGCCCGAGCGAGACCCTCCCTGGCATCGTCGGCGAGCAGGGTTTGGAGACGGGTCTTCCCGGATCCGAAAGATCTGACAGGTATCACCACTTGTACTGAGGGCACTTAGCCGATGGTATCCGTCAGCTTCAGGGATAAATACTCGTGGCTTTGGACTTCGATCGGTGGAAGCCAACAATGGCCATTCCAATGTTCACGGAGCCGTTATGAAACCTAAGGTCGTCGTTGCCGAGAAGATCGCCCAGGCCGGAATCGAGTCACTCGAGGAGGAGTTCGACGTGGTTCTCGCAATCGGAATGGAACGGGAAGCCCTCCTCCCTCTCCTCTCCGACGCGGTAGGTTTGGTAGTCCGCTCGGCAACCGATGTCGATCTTGAGATGCTGGAAGCTGGCCCAGACCTCCAAGTGATCGGTCGGGCTGGGATAGGGGTCGACAACATCGATCTCGACGAGGCGACGAGTCGTGGCATTCTGGTAGTCAACGCTCCCAACGCCAACACCATCTCGGCGGCCGAGCACACCATGGCGTTGCTGCTGTCCCAGGCCCGCAATGTGGCCGCCGCCGACGCCAGCCTTCGTTCTGGCGCCTGGGAGAGAGGACGTTTCCAGGGTGTCGAGCTCCACGGCAAGGTTCTGGGCGTGATCGGATTGGGGAGGATCGGCACACTGGTGGCGCAACGAGCTCTGTCCTTTGGTATGGAGTTGCGGGCATACGACCCATTCGTGGCGGAGGAGAGGGTGAGAAGACTTGGTGTCGAGCCGGTAGAACTCGAGGTTCTGTTGTCAGAAGCGGACTTCATCACCGTCCACCTCCCCCTCACCGATGAAACCCGTGGTCTTCTCGACGCCGACGGTCTTGCCCAGGCGAAACCAGGGGTGCGTATCGTCAACACCAGCCGCGGCGGGATCATCGATGAACAGGCTCTCGCCGATGCGGTCAAGGCGGGCCGAGTGGCCGGTGCCGCCCTCGATGTGTTCGCCGCCGAGCCCATGACCGAGTCGCCACTGTTCGATCTGCCCGAGGTGGTGGTCACCCCTCATCTCGGTGCGTCGACGACCGAGGCCCAGGACAAGGCCGGCACCGACGTAGCCGACGCCGTGGCAGCGGCCCTCAGGGGCGAACTCGTCCTCTCCGCGGTCAATCTCGACCTCGGGCGCGGGGTCACCGACGAGGTCGGTCGCCACCTCCTCCTCGCCGAGGAACTTGGCAAGGTCTTCATGTCGGCAGCCGGTCAGATGCCGGAACAGTTGCGAATCAGTGTCGAGGGAAGGCTCGCTGGCGAGCCGGTTCAGCCCCTGGGGCTCGCCGTCACCAAGGGTCTGGTCAGTGCCGCCACCGACGAGCCGGTCTCCTTCGTGAACGCACCGACATTGGCGGAGCGGTGGGGTCTTGGTCTTTCCTTTGAGATGACAGAACAATCCCGCGACTATGTGTCCCTCGTGCGTCTGTCCACCACGGACGAGAACGGTGAGGAGGTGGCGGTCGCCGGCACCATCACCCAAAAGGGCATGGTCCTAACCGAAATGTTCGGACATCATTTCGAACTGCCCCTAGGGGACCACCTACTCGTCGCACGCAACGACGACGTGCCAGGTGTCATCGGACGAATAGGGACCTTCGTAGGCGACCTCGGGATCAATATCGCCGACATGGTGGTGGGTCGCCCCGATCAGGGAACCACCGCGGTAATGGGCCTGGTCCTGGACCGACCCATCCCCCCCGAGGAGCTCACCCGTCTCATAGCCCTAGACGGCATAGTCACCGCCCGGTCCATATAGGCCTTATTGTCTCCTACGCGGGAGGGGGAGGAAACGGAGTGGGCGATTCTCGAGTGGACCGACCCGGAGGGATTCCGTGGCTGTGGTTTCTTCCATCCCATCCGACTGATTGGGAACGAGTTAGAAGAGACTCCAGACATAGCGGGCCGCCCAGGCGCCGGCGAGGGCGTAGAGGCCTGCGACTATGTCGTCGGTGAGGATTCCTCGTGACCCGGGGATGGCTTCGGCTCGGATGACTCCGGGGAAGGGAGTCTTCCAGATGTCGACGACGCGAAACAGCGCTACGCCGAGGACCAACCACCAGCCGGTGAGAGCGACGGTGGCGATGAAGGTGCCCGCTGCTTCGTCGATGACCACCCAGCCGGGATCGGGATCATCGTCCTCCATCCGGTCGAGCGCCCAACGACCGGCAACCACGCAGAGGACGGCAGCCAGCGCCTGCCAGCCCCAACCCCATCGAATCAGAAGCGCCGAGAGAAGGCCCGCCACCACCGATGCCAGGGTGCCCGACCCGGCGTCACTGCCCAGCAGCCGGCGGAGGACGAGACCGGTACCGAAGAAGGAGGCGATGAGTCGGGGCATCGGGGCAACCCTAAACCGAGCACCCTCTGAACGTGGCACACTTGTGTTTGAGAAGCAGCCTTTAGGAGACCGCGCGCTTATGGGACAGCAACCCAATATCGAGATCGAGCCGACCGATCTCCCCCGCGAGGGTCTCGGACATGGAACCCCGGGTATCTGGGAGACCACGAAGCCGGGAGTCATCGTGAACCCGGGCGATGTCCCCCGCGGGCGGGGCTTTGGCCGACCCGGACCCGACACCGGATACGCTCTGGTCCTCATCAGAGGGCGGTACCCCGAGGGGCTTGCTCGGCGCACCGAGTCGGTCTTGGCCGCCCTTGTGGCAGCCAGGGCTGCCCATTTCGGACGGGCGCCCATCGGAAGGGACATCGATGTTGCCGAGAAATTGGTGGGTCTCACCGACGACGCCGATGCCGAGTTGCTCGCCCGTCAGAAGAGATGGGTCGATGCCGTGACCCACGAGAAACGACCTGGTGACCTCGCCATCGAGGAGGTCGGGGACGGTCTCTATGCCAACGACACAACCCTGAAGGCCTGGTCGAGTCGGTGATTGAAGTAGCTCGGAGAGCACTAGGAAAGGGGCACCCATGAAGATCGTGCGGTTTCGAAACGGTGACGATATTGCCTACGGTCTCGCCGACGCCGATGGTGTCACCCTGTACCGGGGGACACCGTTCGTCGCCTGGGAACCGACCGAGACGGTGATCGGCTGGGAGACTGTCGAACTCATTTCTCCGGTCCTCCCATCGAAGGTGGTCGCCGTCAATGGGAACTATGTCGACGACGCCGGCGAGATAAGGGGACCCCTTGAGGAGGAGCCTACCCTCTTCATGAAACCCGCCACCTCAGTGATCGGCCCTGGAGCTCCCGTTGTCTACCCAGGGGATCTGAGTGAGGACGTTCATCAAGCCGCCGGACTCGCAGTTGTGATCGGCCGTCTCGCCAAGAACGTCCCCGCCGAGGAAGCCTCCCAATATGTGTTCGGCTACACCGCCGCTAACGATCTCACCGCTCGGGACCTCCAGGAACGAGACGGCCAGTGGACCAGAGCCAAAGGATTCGACACCTTCTGTCCCCTGGGTCCCGCCATAGAGACCGAACTAGACCCGTTGGAGCGTCTGGCGGTGATTGGACGTGTCGACGGGGAGGTGCGACAGGCCGGTTTCACCTCTGACATGGTGTTTGGAGTAGCCGAGATCCTCGAGTTCGTCACGTCGGTTATGACCCTTCTCCCGGGAGATGTGATCCTTACCGGGACACCGACCGGAGCGGGATCGGTGCTCCCCGGCCAGACCATGGATGTCGAGATCGACGGAATCGGTCTTCTCTACAACCCGGTTGTCGGGCGGTGAATCAATCCTCGGGGGTCAGGGTCAGGATCGCCCCATCACCCACCGGCTCGTTTCATGTCGGCAACGCCCGCTCCGCCCTCTTCAACTGGCTTTTCGCTCGTCACAACGACGGCGTCTTCCTGGTGCGTATCGACGACACCGACAGGGAGCGCAGCCTCCCTCAGTATGAAGAGGACATCCTTACCGGTCTGCGTTGGCTTGGTCTCGACTGGGACGAGGGAGTCGAGGTCGGTGGTCCGCACGGAACCTATCGCCAGTCCGATCGCGCCGATCGCTATCTCGATGCGGTCGGACAGCTCATCGATTCGGGCGCTGCCTATCACGACAACCGCACCGCCGAAGAGCTGGATGAATTGCGAGAGCGGGCCCGCGCCGAGAGCCGCCATCCCGGTTTCTACATACGACGACCCGATGTGGTGGTAGACGAAGGGGTGGTTCGTCTCGCCATTAATCAGGACGAGGACGTCGTCTTCGACGACGTGGTGCGCGGCGAGATGCGCTTCGGGGCGGATGCGGTGGATGATTTCGTGATTCTCCGCTCGGATGGCAGCCCCACATACCACCTCGCCTCCACGGTCGACGATATCGACTACGAGATCTCACACGTGGTCCGTGGTGAGGACCTTCTCTCCTCCTCGCCCAAGCACATTCTGCTCACCCGGGCCCTCGGGGCGCAGCCACCTATCTATGCCCACCTCCCGTTACTTTTCGGAGACGATGGCAAGAAGCTCTCCAAGCGACACGGCGATACTGCACTCCGGTCCTACCGGGAGCAGGGTTATCTGCCCGACGCCATGTTCAACCATCTGGCTCTGCTGGGTTGGTCGCCGGGGGAGAATCAGACGATCGTGGAGCGTGCCACCGCGGTGGAACGGTTTAGTTTGGAGAAGGTCTCCAAGAACCCCGCCGTTTTCGACATCGCAAAGCTCGACCACATCAATGGTGAATACATGCGGGCGATGGACCATGACGAGTTTTTGCAGCTGGTTCGTCCGCTCGTCGACACCGACGAGACGGGATGGAAGCGTTTCGTCGCCCTGTCGCCCGAGATCCAGGAACGCACTAACCGCATCCCCGAGGCGGTGGAGCAGGCCGCCTTCCTCTTCACGGACGAGATCTCGTTCGACGAGAAGTCGTGGAGCAAGGTCATGATGGAGGGAACCGCTGCGGTTCTCAAAACCGTGGCCGATCGTCTCGAGACACTCGAAGAATGGACGACTGAACCGATCGAGGCGAGTCTTCGAGGCGTCCTCGAAACACTGGAGCTGGGGCCACGCAAGGTCTTTCAGCCTGTCCGAGTGGCCATCACCGGTTCTTCGGTGAGCCCTCCCTTGTTTGAATCGCTTGCTGCATTGGGCCGCGACGAATCCCTACGTCGCATACGTGCTGCCGCCGCCAGGCTGGGGTAGTGCCGTGGTGGGTGGTTGTGAGAGAGGCCATCCCTTCCGGTAGGCTTGTCGATGAACCACCAGAAAGGGGCAACCACGTGTGCCCTGTCCCGGTGGATCCAAGTTGGGCCCCGTCGTCCAGAGGCCTAGGACGCCGGCCTTTCAAGCCGGAAACGCCGGTTCGAACCCGGTCGGGGCTGCGAAACTCGAGTAGGAAATGATGGGAATGCTGTCGCGTCTGCGTCTAATCGATTCCCGCTAAGAAGGCCTTCCCTGCAATGGTGGACACGTCAATTAATCTCCCTCCCCCATGAACATCTTCACCTTTAACATTTTTACCGCCATCCTTGCTCTCCTGAGCCTGGGTGCCTCTGTGGTCTTACTCATCGCTCGACCCTTTCTAAAGGAGCGTCTCGGGTCAGAAACGTCGACAGCGGCCGTGTGGCTGGCGGCGATAGTTGCCATCTTCTCCACCGTGGGTTCTCTTATCTATTCCGAATTTTGGGGTTTTGAGCCCTGCCGATACTGCTGGTTCCAGAGGATCGCCATGTACCCGCTCGCCTTGGTACTTCTCATCAGTGGTCTGCGGACCGATGGGATGGCACGGAGATACGGTATCCCCCTGGCGGCCATTGGTCTGCCGATTTCGATCTACCACTATTGGCAGCAGACCAGCCCACCTGCCGATGGCGGCAGTTGTGGCGTTGTCTCCTGCATCTCCAAGTACGTCAACACATTCGACTTCATCTCAATACCATTCATGGCGGGATGCGGGTTCCTCTTGGTGCTCGTCCTG
>WHTL01000076.1 GCA_009377735.1 Acidimicrobiia bacterium | reverse complement strand
GGTGAGGGTGCGCGGGCCATCAGAGCAGGATCCATAGGTAGCGTCGATGACCTCAGGAAGCTGATGGAAGAAGTTCTACCTGGAGACCGCGTGTTTAGGGCCGCGTTCGCGTCCAAGGTAGTACGGAACTCGAAACAAGCAAGATACTACTTGAGAACATTAGAAAAGGTCGCTCGGCAGCGGGAGGGTCTGACGGATGAGCTTGGAGCGAATCTTGACGAGAATGAAGTAAATCTTGAACACATCATGCCCCTTAGCCCTGACAAGGAAGCCTGGGGGCACTTGTCGGCCGATGACCACACCGTGTTCGCCCGGAGACTTGGCAATATGGCATTGATGCTCGAGAAGGAGAATACGGGTGCCAAGAATGCGTCCTTCGAAGAGAAGAAGAAGTTCTATGTCGCGTCGGAATTGATAACGACACGAGAGCTTGCATATATCGATGGGTGGGGTATTGAGGAAATCAGCAATCGACAGGATGAAATGGCCGACCTTGCTCTTGAGGCATGGCCCCTGTCCACTCAATAGGCCTCCGAATCTTAGATCAGAATCTGTGTTGGGTGATGGAGGTCCCGTATTCTGGGCGTTAGATCGGATCCCGACAGCGACGGCTTTCTGCCTAGGCAATTCGGAGTCATTGAGACGTCTTCCGCGAACCTGATCTGGTCGCCAACCTATCGATCGATCAGGTCTCGTTCCCTTCGTAGCATGCGGGCGTAGGCGCCACCTTGTCTTAGGAGGTCCGCGTGTGTGCCTCGCTCGACGACTCGACCGTGGTCGAGGACGATGATCTCGTCGGCATCGGAGATGGTCTCCAAACGGTGGGCGATGACGAGGGTGGTCTTGGAAGCGGTGACTTCCTCGAGGGTGGTCAGTATCCGGGCTTGAGTAGTGGCGTCCAAGTCCGAGGTCGCCTCATCGAGGATGAGGATGGGTGTGTCGGCTAGTAGGGCTCTCGCTATGGCGAGCCGTTGTCGTTGTCCACCCGAGAGACGACTACCGATCTCTCCGACCCTCGTCTCGTAGCCCTGCGGCAGACCGGCTATGAACTCGTGGATGTCGGCGGCCTCGGCGGCGGCGAGGTCAGCGTCACTCGCATCGGGTCTGGCGATCCGCAGGTTGGCCGCGATGGTGTCATTGAAGAGAAACGTTCGTTGCTCCACCACCGCCATGCGGCTGCGGACATCGGCGAGGGTCATGCGACGGACGTCGGCGCCACCCACCCCCACCTGGCCCCTATCGGGATCCCAGAATCGGAGAGCCAGGGCAACGAGGGTCGACTTGCCGGTACCGCTGGGGCCTACGACGGCAACGCGACTTCCAGGTGGGACTGTCAGGGAGACTTCGTCGAACACCCTCTCACCATCCCCATATGTGAATCCCACCCGATGAAAATCGAGAGACTTTCCATCACCGGGATGGCCCGGTTGGGTCGGGTCCGAGACCACGGGGGTGCGATCGGTCACTTCGAAGATGCGTCTGGCTGCGGCCAGGGCGTTGTCGAGGGCGGGGACAAGCTCCTGGAGGGCCGTGAGTGGAGCGAACATGGCGAATGTCGCGGCGACCGTACCGGCGACGAGGGGAAGGGTTAGTCGGCCATCGGCATATAGGTCCATCGTCACCGCGAAGATGGCGATCACGGTAAGCCCGATGATGATGCTGTTGACCGCCGATCTCGCTGAGGAGACACCGGCGACATCGGATTCCGCCTCGGATCCTGCGCTTGCGAGGGCGGTGAGCTCATCGTTCCTCCGCTCCTGATACGCGAAGACGATCACGTCACCGAGCCCCTGTATTCCGTCGCTGAGGTGAGCGCTCGTCCGCCCCGCGGAGGTTCTGGCCGCCGTGGCGGCATTTGCACCCATTCGACTCCCAACGAGCGGGACCCCGAAACCCACCAGACCGAAAGCGGGTACCAGGAGAAGGGCAGCACCGGGGTGGATCAGGACGAATGTCGCTACCACCACGATCACGGGAACTACCACAGCGGTTATTGCCGGTGCGATGGTGTGGGCGAAGAAGGCCTCAACCCGGTCGACGTCGGCCACCACACGGGAGCTGAGGTCGCCTGACCGTTGGTCGGAAATGGCGCCCGGCGCCAATGGCTCGATGGCCCGGTAGAAGTCGACTCGCAGCTCAGCGAGGAGTCGGAACGCCACCAGATGTCCGCTGTACTGCTCGACGTAGAGCGACAGGGCCCGGATCAGAGCTAGAGCGCCGAGAGGCCACAGCAGCCGGGGGAGGGTGAGGCTGTTGGGTTCGAACAGGCTCACCACGGAGCCAACTCCCAGTCCGACGAGAGCGATGTCGGCGATGCTCCCAACAATCGAGGCGATCGACGAGACGATCAGCGCGGCTCGAGTTCCACGGGTGGCATCAAGGAGACGGGCGATCACCCTGCGTCTGCTCATTTCTGGTGTCGTCCTGACATCGCCGCAAGCAGGGGACTCCTCGACATGACATCGGCCGGTCGCCCGTCTTCCACCACGCGACCCCTGGAAAGGACGATCACCCTGTCGGCGTCTACGATCGTGGAGCGTCGGTGGGCGATCAGCACGAGTGTTCGTCCCCGGGTGACTCGTTCCATGGCCAGGGTTACGCGTCGTTCCGTTTGCAGATCCAGCCCGGCAGTGGCCTCGTCGGCGATGATGATGGGTGTGTCGGCGAGAAACGCCCGGGCGATAGCGATCCGTTGCGCCTCGCCAACACTGAGCGTGGTTCCCCGCTCGTCGAGGATCGTCTCATATCCTCGATCCAGGGTGGCGATGAGATCATGGATCTCGGCGAGACGACACACCTCGATCAGTTCCCCCGCGGTGGCGTCCGGCTTGGCGATCCGGAGATTGTCGGCAACGGACATCGAGAAGATGTGGGTGTCCTGGCCCACATAGGTGATCGCTCTCGCCAACCAGGATTGATCCACCAGGCTTCTGTCCTTGCCCCCCACGATGACCGATCCCTCCTGGGGAACCCTCAACCCCAGGAGTACGGCGGCGAGGGTGCTCTTGCCGGAGCCGCTCTCACCGATGACAGCAACCCGGCTTCCGGCCTCGATCTCGACTGAGATGTCGTCGATGGCCGGGATCCCATCACCGTATCGAAAGGTGACACGGTCCAGGAGGATCGAACCGTCGGGTTTGTGGCTGGGCGTGGCGGTGCCTTGCTCGACGACCGGTAGGGAGAGAAGCTCTCTGACTTGTCGCAGGGCGGCGAGGCCGAGAGCGCCCAGGTATATCGATTGGACAACTCGCACGTAAGGCAAAACGGCAAGCCATGCGAGGAGCGCCACCATGGCTGCCTGCCCCACCGTCATCGCCCCGGCTTCGACCCGAAACCAGAGGACGCCAACCATCACCATGGTGGAGACGATCCCCTGAACGAGATCGACGATGATCAGGGCGGTCTGGTTGACCCGAAGCAGATCCATTGTCTTTCTTCGCAGACGCTCGGAGTCCTCGGCTAGAACGGTGCCTCGGTCTGCCCCTCGATCGAACATCTTAAGCGTCGTGAGACCCTGGAAGGTGTCGAGGAATTGAGCGGTGAGGGTGTTTGAGGCGGATCTGAGCTCATCGGCCGTGGCTCGGAATCGGGACTCGAGACCTCGCAGCACCAGCGGTATGAGTGGGAGAGAGACCAGGAGTGCCAGACCCGCCCAGATATCGATGAAGAGGACGATGACGGCGATGATGATCGAGGCAGTCAACCCTCCCGACACCATCGGGAGGAAACGGCCCGCCATCTTGGCCACGGCGTCCATTCCGGGGACGGACCGTGAAACGAGGTCACCGGTTCGTTGCTCGTCGGCAAGCGCAGGGCCCACCTTCATCATATGCTCCGAGATGACCGTCACGCCATGGACTCTGACCTCAGATGCAACATGCTCACCCATGCGCTCCTCAAGACCACGAGCAAAGGAACGGATCAGATATAGGGCGAGCATCGTCACCAAGTTGAGGAGGGATACCGATCCGATGTCGATGGCTCGGCCGATCGTGATCACCACGCCAACTTCGGCAAGGATCGCCACCACCGACCAGATTGCCGACCACATGATTCCGGAGCTGAAGGGTCGAATCAGAGGTGGGGTCTTCACAACGCCGAGGCTAATCAGCGGTGGAGGCTGACCGTCAGTCGGTAAAGATGGTGTTTAGGACGGAGGACACGATCGAGATGATTAGTGCTCCGAGGAAGGCTGACCAGAAGCCATCAATCTGGAGGTTGTCGGTGAGGGAGGCAGTGATGGCAAGCAGCGCGGTGTTCACCACCAGGGCGAACAGACCCAGAGTGACGATGGTGAGAGGGAGGCTGAGAAGTTTGAGGACGGAGCCGATGAACACGTTGACCAGACCGAAGATCAGAGCGACAAGCACAATCAGAGGAATGTTGTCTGTAAGGTCGATCCCACTCACCAGCGTCGCCGCCAACCAGAGGGCAAACGCATTGACGGCGAGTCGGATGATCAATCTCATGAGCGGAGTGTAGGTGGAGGTGGTGGCCGGAGGGGATATCGGAGGTTCAGGGTGAGCGTCCGGTTTGGTAGGTGTGTCCCTGGGGGCTGGTCCATTGATGGGTTCCGCCGCTGGTGGTGGTGAGCTCCCATTGGGTTTCGTGCTTGAGCCGGTGGTCATGGCGGCAGAGGGGGGCGAGGTTGTCGGTGAACTCCGCTTGGCAGTGGGCGACCTGACGTTCCCACGCCTCCAACAACCACACCAACTGATAACCATTCAACGGGCTACGGTCGATCCTCCCCAATACCGCCGCCATTTCTGGTCCCGGCTGCAACCCACCTAGCAACTCCGAGTCCTCCAAATTCTCCCGGGCCTCTCGGTCCCCTAGTGGATGATCCAGTATTTCTAACATACCTCAAACACTACAAACCACCTGTGACAGAAACCGCTCTGGAGGTGCACCGGCTCTCGACGTGTCGTTGCGACTTGCGATTCGTGCCAACATGTGGATATGGTGCAGGATACACCTACCCCCTAGGGGTATATCCGAAAGAGGAGTCATGATGACAACGACGCAGTATCGGGTAACCGGGATGACGTGCGACCACTGTGAGCAGGCGGTTTCGACCGAGGTACGCCAGATAGCGGGTGTGGAGAACGTCGCCGTGAGTGCGAGCACGGGGCTGCTCATTGTGGTAAGCGACGGTGCCGCCGACGAGGCGGCTGTGCTCGCCGCGGTCGACGAGGCCGGGTACTCGGCGGCGTCTCTGACATGAGTGCACCATTAAAACTGGGCATTTATGCCCTGGGGGTCCTCGCCTTGTTCTTCGGCGCCTTCGGGCTGGCGGGCCTTGTGGTTCCAGAGGACGTGGCCTCGGACTGGGCCGGCGACGGGATTGACATGAGCGGAGACGGAGAAGATATGAGCGGACACGGAGATGACATGAGCGGAGAAGAGAACCACACGGAAGCCGATGTGCCGGTGACAGTCACCGGACTGTCGCTCGAACAGGACGGCTTCCTGCTCGAACCAGTGGAGGCTCCGAGGTCGGTCGGGGAGAGCGGGGAGCTTTCATTCCGGATCGCCGGTCCAGACGGTTCTGGGGTGTCCGACTATGTGACCTCCCACGAGAAGGATCTGCACCTGATCGTGGTGCACTCCTCGGGGTCCCCCTTCCGCCACGTCCACCCGGCCCTGGGCGCCGATGGCGTCTGGTCTATGCCATGGACATGGGACCGTGCCGGAACCTATCGGATCTACGCCGACTTCGTGCCGGCCGCGCTTGGTGACGATCTCACCTTGTCGCGCACGGTTGATGTCGCCGGAGAGCTGAGCATCGACTCACCGCGCACGCCGACGGAGAGTGCGGAGGTGGACGGCTTCGAGATCACCGTCGACGGTGACCTGCGTGTGGGCGCCGACTCGATGCTGACCTTCTCGGTGAGTCGTGACGGGCAGCCCGTAGCGACGTTGCAGCCCTACCTTGGTGCGTACGGGCACCTCGTGGCGCTACGGGAAGGCGATTTGGCCTACCTGCACGTCCATCCCATGGGCGAGCCGGGAGATGGAAGCACAGAGCCCGGCCCGCAGATCGAGTTCATGACCCAGGTACCAACGGCCGGCACCTACCTGCTGTATCTCGACTTCCAGGTCGCCGGCGAGGTCCACACGGCCCAGTTCACCGCCGTCGCCGAGCCGACAGAGCACGCTGACCCTGATGGCGAGTCGTCGGGTCATGCTGACTCTGATGTCGGGCCGACAGAACATGACGACTGACCGTCGCATCGACCTTGAGATCGGTGGGATGACCTGTTCTTCGTGTGCTATGCGCATCGAGAAGAAGCTCAACAAGCTCGATGGCGTCACCGCCGTTGTGAACTACGCGACGGAGAAGGCGCATGTAACCGGATCAACCGACGTCGACGTTGCCGCGGTGATCCAGGAGGTGGAGAAGACGGGCTACAGCGCCGCACTCCCGGCGACGAAGGAACCTACCCCAACCGACGTTGCCGAGCCGGACCGTGAACTCATGGGGCTTCGCCAGCGAGTGATCGGCAGCGTCATCTTGTCGGTTCCCGTCATCCTGATGGCGATGGTCCCCGCGTTCCAGTTCGACTACTGGGGTTGGGCCTCCTTGGTGCTCGCTGCGCCTGTGATCGTGTGGGCCGGTTGGCCGTTCCACCGCGCTGCGTTGATGAACTTGCGTCATGGCGCGGCCACGATGGACACGCTGATCTCCGTTGGTACGAGTGCCGCATTTCTGTGGTCGGTTTACGCATTGTTCCTCGGTACCGCCGGGGATCCGGGTATGACCCATGGATTCGAGTTCACTATCTCACGCAGCGACGGTGCCGCGAACATCTACCTGGAGGTCGCCGCCGGGGTTACCACGTTCGTACTGATGGGCCGCTACTTCGAGAAGCGCTCCAAACGGCGGGCTGGCGCCGCACTCCGCGCCCTGCTGGAACTGGGAGCGAAGGACGTTGCGGTAAGTCGGGGTGGTACCGAGACCCGTGTTCCGATCGAGCAACTAGTGGTTGGCGACGAGTTCGTTGTCCGTCCGGGTGGGAAGATCGCCACCGATGGCGTAATCGTCGAAGGCCGTTCTGCGATCGATGCCAGCATGCTCACCGGTGAATCGGTGCCCGTCGAGGTCGCCGAGGGCGACTCCGTCGTCGGGGCCACCGTCAACGCCGGTGGACGCATCGTGGTCCGCGCCACCAGGATCGGCTCGGAGACCCAGTTGGCGCAGATGGCCCGACTGGTCGAGGATGCCCAGTCGGGCAAGGCCGAGGTGCAGCGTCTGGCCGATCGGATCTCCGGTGTGTTCGTGCCGATCGTGATGGCGTCCGCCGTTGCCGTCCTCGGTTTCTGGATCGGCGGAGGCTTCCCGGTCGAGGCCGGGTTTTCCGCCGCCGTTGCGGTGCTCATCATCGCCTGCCCCTGCGCACTCGGTCTGGCGACCCCGACCGCACTTCTCGTCGGCACCGGCCGAGGTGCCCAGCTCGGCATCCTGATCAAAGGCCCCGAGGTTTTGGAATCAACCCGCGACGTCGACACCATCGTGCTCGACAAGACCGGCACCGTCACGACCGGAAGGATGACCCTTCTCGACGTCGTGACCGCCGACGCGACGAGCCGGGACGAGTTGCTGCGGTTGGTGGGAGCGCTGGAGGATGCCTCCGAGCACCCGATTGCTCAGGCAATCGCCAAGGGCGCCGTTGAACGGGTGGGTGACCTGCCAACGCCGGAGTCCTTCGACAACGTGGAAGGCAAGGGTGTGCAGGGCATTGTCGAGGGGCACGCGGTACTCGTCGGCCGCGGGTCCCTGTTGGCCGAGGCATCGATCAACCTTGATAGCGATCTCGCCGAAGCGATGTCCACTGCCGAGCAGTCGGGTCAGACGACGGTCGCCGTAGCCTGGGACGGCCGGGCCCGTGGCGTGCTCGTCGTGGCTGACGCGATCAAGCCGACCAGTGCTGCTGCGGTGCGAGAGTTCAAGGACCTCGGGTTGACGCCATTCTTGTTGACCGGCGACAACCAGACCGTGGCCGAACTGGTCGCTCGGCAGGTCGGGATCGACCGGGTTATCGCAGAGGTCCTGCCGAGGGACAAAGTCGATGTCGTCACCTCCCTGCAAGACGAGGGCAGGGTGGTGGCGATGGTGGGCGACGGTGTCAACGACGCCGCGGCGTTGGCCCAGGCCGACCTGGGACTGGCGTTAGGCACGGGAACCGATGTCGCCATCGAGGCGGCCGACCTCACGCTGGTTCGGGGCGACCTCCGCTTCGCTGCAGACGCCATCCGGCTCGCTCGGAAGACGCTCGGCACCATCAAGACCAACCTATTCTGGGCCTTTGCCTACAACATCGCCGCCATCCCTCTGGCTGCGCTGGGGCTCCTCAATCCGATGCTCGCCGGTGCCGCCATGGCTTTCTCCAGTGTCTTCGTCGTCAGCAACAGCCTGCGGCTGCGCACCTTCAACTCCCGCGGGGCTTACCGTGGGCGATAGGTTGCCGCACATGAGACTCCCAACGATGAAAGAAAACGGGTGTGGGCAGAGACAGGAATCGCGATGGACCGGCACCGCGACCAGGGCGTTGAGGAGTGTCAGGCGTCTTTTCTTGAGCTTCGGGTCGTGATCGGTTCGAAAGAGGGCGGTAGTGGGCCAGCGGCATCTTCGACGAGTGCCCTTGCCTGCCCAGCAATTGAGCCGATCTCGTCCGCAGCTCTGAGCTTTCGGGCAGCATCGAACAGCCCCTCACACAGCGCTGCCGTCACGGACCATCGCTCGGCAACTTGTCTTGCGTTGCGAGCAAGGGACTCGGTCATCGCTCGTTTGAACCGTATCGTGAGCTCATCTCCTAGGCGCAGATCGGCATACCCCAACTCATCTCGAACTTCATAAAAGCCATCCTTTTTCAGCGGGCGCCGGTCGAGTACCCACTGGTGTTCGGAGCGAACCGCCCAGAATCCGAGCGTGCGTGCCAGCTGGTAAGCCTGGTTGCGCCGAAATGGTGAGATGAAGACAGGAATGATACCTGAGTTATCGGTTGCGTTTCGGAGGCTTGCTGCTTTGTAGAGGAACTTGTGCAGTTCGGGGTTTGTCGGGTACAGCCACTCTCGTTGGTTCTTTACCTCTGTAACGACTGCAAAAACTGCAGGTGCCGCGCGGATGTTCCTCTCACCATATTCGAAGATGTCCGGCCGGTGCCGTTTGGGCTCGCAAAAGAGCAGTACCCTGGGGCGTGGTACCCATTCCCGCAACCGGCGGGTGTCGGTGCAGCACCGTAACTGTCCTCCCCTCCCGAGATGAAGAGAATGGGACAGCCGATGTCGTCCTCCCAGAAGTGGTAGCCGCAGTGATGTCTGACACCGGTGCGCTGGGCGCCTCGGTGCTTCGGCGGGGTTTCCACGAACACAACACCCAGCAACAGCCTGTGTCTGCGCACCTTCAAGCCCCGCGGGGGCCTTACCGTGGGGTGGATGGAACCTGAGGAACGGCTGGAGAGTATCTCGTCGGCCCTCTCCATCGATACGGTGGAGAGGCACATCCTTCTTTGCGCCGAACCCACCACCCCCAAGTGCGCCGCGATAGAGGAAGGTGCCGCGGTGTGGCGACACCTCAAGACCCGTCTCAAGGCGATGGGTCTGGCCTCGGCACCGCCACCGTGGAGTGCCAAGATGACGAAGGACCAAGAGGAGGCTGAGCCGTGGCCGATGCCACCCGGTGGGGGACGGATCCTCCGCTCCAAGGTGGATTGTCTTCGTATCTGTGAGCAGGGTCCCATCGCGGTGGTGTATCCCGATGGGGTCTGGTATCACTCGGTGTCTGTCGACGTGATGGATCGGATCATCGACCAGCATCTGGTTGGTGGTGAGCCCGTGGAGGAGTTCGTGTTCGCCCGCACCGGCGGCTGAGCGGGCCTTTGTTCAAAGCTCACGCCAGTTCCCGACCATTTCGCGGATGGAGTTACAGCAACCAAGGGACTCAGTTTGACCGACGGACTCCGAATCGACGGGGACATCATCGAGAACACGGCTAGAAGTCTGCGTAGCCGTGCCGACGATCTCGATGGGATCATGGCCACCAACGCGAACGTGGGTCCGCATATGAGTGAGGCGGTAGACGAGGCGTCGGCTGCCATCGCCGATGGTGCCGACGCAACGGCAACCGTGATCACGGTTTTCGCCAAGGCACTCGAGGAGACGGCATACACCTTCTACGGCATGGACCAAAGCATCGGCAAGCGGATGCCAAAATAGGGCTGTTACCTCTGGTGGCCGCCGTGTATAGTGCTCAACGGCACGTTTGGTATAGGAGGCCGATGTGAAGAACACATCACAAGTCCCAATGACCAGACGGTCTTCCACCTCGGAGGGTTAGGGAGGCCGCAGGTCCCGATCTCGTCCTGAGATCCCTGCACCGCGCACCCCTATCCGCACTTCAGGCTATTTCAGCCACCCGTACACCCATCTCTCTGAGGTTCCATGAGCAATCCACTTCCAAAAGAAGTTGTCCCACCCACCGCCGTACTAGGTGATGGTCTCCGGCTGATTGTCAGATTCGTGCGCGCCCATCCGGCCTCCTTCCTGGTGGCCCTCCTTGGAGCCGTGGCGTTCTCGGGTGCGCTCGTCGCCGCCTCCTTTGTGATTGGATGGGTGACCGAGGAGGTTGCCATCCCCATCCTGCAACGAGGGGAGGAGGCTCCTTTGCAGACAGCTCTCGTGGCGGTGGGGGGCGTAGCCGTCCTCAAGGGAATTGCGATCATATTGCGACGTGGCGGAGGTGCCTACCTCGTTTACAAGACTCAACAGGACACCCGGAATCTGCTGCTCGAGCATCAGATGGATCTTTCCTTCTCGTGGTTCTCCCGTCAGTCCCTCGGTGACCTTCTCTCCGTCGTAGACGTTGATACCCAACAGAGCACTTTCATCATGGCCCCATTGCCGTTTGCCAGTGGGGTGCTGATCCTGCTCGTGGGCGCTACTGCGATGATCGCATTCATCGACCCGTGGGTTGGTCTGGCGGTGGGCGTGGGGATCTTGGTGATAGCGGTCATCGAGGTTCGTGCCGTCGATCGCGTCTATCCAATGTGGGAATACGTCCAAGACCTGCGGGGAGAGGTGGCCTCGCTGGCCCACGAGACCTTCGATGGTGCCCTCACCGTGAAGGCCTTGGGTCGGGAGGACACGGAGATAGATCGCTTCTCGGCTGCTTCCCAACAGCTCAGGGATCGTCTCATTGACGTCAATGTCACCTGGGAGCACTACCGGGTGATCATTCAGGCTCTGGGTCTTGTCCTCTCGGTTGTCGTGGTGGTCGTCGGCGCCATGCGTGTCGACATCGGGGCGGTGCGCCCCGGCGAGGTGATCAGCATCGTGTACCTCCTCGCCCTGCTCACGTTCCCGCTTCTCTTTATCGCCTTCATCCTGTTCGACCTGGCCGCGGGAGTGGCTGCATGGAGACGGGTCAATGCGGTGCTCGAGGTGGACGACCGTGTCGCCTACGGTGCCGAGGCGGCACGCCCTGCCAAGAGCCCCGCCTGGGTGAAGGGAGATGCCGTGAGCTTCGGATACGGTGGGGATCCGGTATTGCGTGGAGTCGATCTGGATATCGAGCCGGGTACGACGGTCGCGGTGGTCGGGGCCACCGCGGCGGGGAAGAGCACCCTCGCCATGCTGCTTGCCCGTCTCTGGGACCCAGAGGATGGCCGTCTCCGCCTCGATGGTCGTGACCTCCGGAGCTTTGCGCGCTCCGAACTTGCCCGCGAGGTGGCGTATGTGCCGCAGTCGGCATTCCTCTTCGACGACACCATCAGAGAGAATATTGCCCTCGGTGTTGATTTTGATGACTCTGAGATCGTCCAGGCGGCTAGGACCGCCGGTGCACATGGGTTCATCGGGGCCTTACCGGAGGGATATCAGACGGTTATCGGAGAGCGGGGGGCGTCCCTCTCTGGGGGTCAACGACAGCGGATTGCACTGGCTCGTGCTCTGGTGCGACAGCCCCGCCTTCTCGTGCTCGATGATGCCACCTCCGCCGTAGACCCCTCCGTCGAGGCAGAGATCCTCCAGTCCCTCAAGCGTTCCGAGCTTCCCTCCACGGTCTTGGTCGTCGCCTACAGACCCGCCTCGATCCAGCTCGCCGACGAGGTTGTGTTCGTGCATGGGGGCCGGGTCCTTGCCCACGGTGATCACGACGAGCTGATTCGGTCCGAACCTGCCTATGCGGCGCTGGTGCGAGCCTACGAGGAAGATGCAAGACAGGTCGAGGTGGGCCAATGAGTCAGAGCCAAGGCATTAGGAGAGCGCTCCAAGAGGCTCCGATGCTCCGAAAAGGTCTTGGTGTCACCCTCATATTCGCTGTGGTGGGTTCCACCGCCCAGGTGGCGATCCCCGTCCTCATTCAATATGTGATCGATACTGAGATCATCGGCGGTTCGCCGGACCTCGGCACCGTCCTCGTTGCAGGGGCTGTGGCGCTGTTGGTGGTGATTGTCGCCTCAGCGGCGCTGCGGGCTGCCCTGGTACGACTCGCCCGCGTCTCGGCTGACGGTCTGTCCCATTTGCGTGTTGCCGTGTTCGGACAGTTGATCAGACGGGCGCTCCTCGGGGTTCAGGCGGAGCGTCGGGGTGCGATGGTGTCCCGGGTTACCTCCGATATCACCTCCATCCAGGAGTTCACCGAATGGGGTGGTGCGGCCATCGTCGTATACGGAGCCCAGATACTGGCCACGATGGTGGCGATGTTCGTATACGAGTGGCGTCTTGCCGTCATGATCTCGGTGGGACTGACCCTTTATGTCCTTGTCCTGATGTGGTTCCAGCGGATCCTCGGACGTCGTCACGATCAGGTGAGGAAGGTAGTTGCCGAGTCATTGGGGGTGGTGTCCGAATCGGTGGCAGCCATCCCCGTGATCAGGGCGCACGGTGTGGAGGAGTCCACCCGCCACAAGGTAGATCGGATACTGGAGAAGCGTTTCAGGACCGAGTTTCACACGGCTCGCTTCGGTCATATGCTCTTCGCCTCAGCCGAGATCTTCTCCGGTTTGGTGACCGCGGGTGTCCTCGCCGTCGGTCTCACCATGGGTCGGTCGTGGGGTATGACGGCCGGTACTCTCCTCGCCTTCCTGTTCCTCGTCAACCTTCTCATTGACCCCCTCCTCATGTTGGTGGAGATGTTGGAGCCAGCCCAGAGTGCCGGTGCGGGACTCCGTAGAGTCACCGGCGCCCTGGACACCACCTCCAACACCGGCGACGTGGACAACCCCATCGAACTGCCGCCGGGGTCGGCGGAGATCGTCACTCATGGGC
>WHTL01000004.1 GCA_009377735.1 Acidimicrobiia bacterium | reverse complement strand
GTTACACCCATAGGTGATCCCCGACTCTGCCAACCACCTGATGTCTTCGAAGAACACATGATCCTCGGACACATCGCCAAACGACATACCCGACGGTGGTTCCGTGGTGGGGGGTTCCGTGGTGGGCGGGCCCGTTGTGGGCGGACCCGTCGTCGGCGGACCCGTGGTGGGTGGCGGAGCAGTGGTGGGTGGCGGCTCCGTGGTAGGCGGTGAGGTGGTGGTGGTGGTTGTAGTCGGTGGGGTCGTGGTCGGGGGAGGCTCCTCCACCACTGAGAGGGTCACCGGTATTGTCACCGTGCCCACTTCACTGTCATTCGTGCCGACGTGAAGCTCGGCCTGATACTCACCCAACTCCAGTTCGGATGTGTCCACTGTGACCGTGGCCACGCCACTTGAATCCCCGTCCACAGATCCCCCGGCGGTCGGGGCGAATGCCAACCAGGGCACAAAGGTGGACTCTCCTTCACAGCGCTCCTCTGTCCAGTGGGACACGAGATGGGAGTCAGTGGGGGCCGAGTTCAGGGGGGAGCCACCAACCACTCTGACACCCGCACCGGCGTCGCTGTCGGTGCAGACCCCACCTAGCCCGTAGCGACCAGTTGGGATGGGATCGATATCCGTCCACTCCCCTCCGGGCCATGGTTCCAGTTCGAGACGAGTGGTCTCGTCTGTGGCATCAAACGGACCACCACCATCGGCGTCACCACCGATGGCATACAAGGCGGTGTTTGTTGCGATGACACCCATGTCCGACCGGCCATTGGGAAGCTCGGGCCCTGCTTCCCAGGTTCCGCTGTCCAGGTCTAATCGCAATGTGGACGTTTCCAGATTGGGTACCGCCTCCCCGCGACCACCCACCACGTAGAGATACTGATCACGCTGGGTATATCCCATGAGGAAAGTCGGTGCGGGAAGAGGCTCGGCATTCTCCACCCAAGTGTTGGTGGCGATGTCATAGACATTTACCTCGGCTTTGATCCCTCCAAGCGTATTGGATTCAGAACCACCGACGAGGTACACCTTTCCATCCCAGGCGGCGGATGCAGCGTACCGAACGTTGCGTGGTGCCGGTGCCGCAACTTCCCAGGTATCGCTGGCGATGTCATACACAAAATGAGTCGAGGTCGAACCTCGACCGCTAGCATTCCCTCCTATCACATGGATGCGACCGTCCTCGGTGCAGCTGACCGCAGGTGACTCCCGACCTTCATCGGGCAACGATGTCAGGTCCGTATCCCAGGAGTCGCTCGCAGCGTCATAAAGAGAGAGCTCGTCGGTCGTCCCAGCCGTGCCGACACCGCCAACCTCATAGAATCCTCCCAATTTCCCGGGGCAGCGGACAACGCCCATGCGTGTCACACCACCGGGCAACGGTGCCGACTCCTCCCAGCCCTGGAGAATCCCACCCGACTCCGGATCCTCCGACGATGCCTCCTCGGCAACGTCGACCGGATCGAGTTCGGCACGTGTCATATCGGTGGTTGCCGGGAATCTGCTGACATGGAACTTCAACTCGCCCGCACCCGAGTTAGCCAGGGTCACCTCGCCGTCCTCACTGTCCCCGATAACCACGTCGAAGTCGAGGGAATCGGGAGTCACCTGGGCGCACGGCACGAGTGGGCGCAGGGACAGATCCCCCGTGGTATCACCGCCGCCTTCCACCGTGACCGGGGTGGTCGCGCTTTCATATCCGTCGGCGGCGATCTCGATGGTGTAATCACCCTGTTCGAGCCACCTGGTGTATTGGCCGTCGCCGTCGGTGGTCAGCTCTTCGCCGTCGACGGTTATGGTGGCGCCCGAGAGGGGTGATCCAGCTGCGTCGCACCTTTCCAGACCCTCGATGTTGCCGATTACCCGTCCCCAGGTGTCGGGAGGGGTCACATTCATCACCATGGGGATCCGGTTCGCCGAATGCGGTGTGTCATCGCTCACCATGAGCTCTGCGCTGTACGTGCCGGGCTGATCCACGTCGGGGACCGAGGCGTCAAAGTTGACGGTGACAATGGCACTCGCCCCGGGCTCGATGGTCCCTTCGGTGGGATTCTCCCACAGCCACGAGGCGTCATCGGACCCACAGACATCGAAACCGAGCAGATGCTCGGAAGCCTGATCGGCATTGAAACCACCACTGGAACCACCGATCTTGTAGAAGCCACATGCCCCTGCCGTCCGAAACCGGGCGTGGTTGGAGTTCGGGAGGGAGTCCCATTCTCCGCTGGCCGGATCAAAGTAGTAACCAACGTTGGTGACGGTGGCGGAGCCATCGGCCACTCCACCTGAGATCATGAGGAGATCGGGCGTGGCGATCGATGCCCCCGCCCACAATGTCTCCGGCATGTCGGGTATAGGTGACCAGACCTTACTGACCGGGTCATACACATACCCCGCCGCGGTGGCGCTGTCATTTCCCGATGTCCCGCCGGCGCAATAGACCTTCCCATCGATTGCTCCACAGTGCGTCCACGAGACCGCCTGTGGATAGGGGGTTTCCTCGGTCCAGGTGTCGGTGGCGGTGTCGTAGGAGAGTACGTCGGTGGCTCCACAGGAGACTTGGCAACCACCGACCAGGTAGATGGTGTCATCGACCACCGCTACACCGGATGCGGCATAGGCCACCGGCATTTCAGACCCGCTGCTCCAGGTGTCGGTGAATGGATCGTATATATCGGGGCGATGGTTGGTGCCGCCGAGCGTCCATCCTCCAAAGACGTAGAGGAGTCCATCGACAAAGGCGACCGCAGGCTTCTGGCGACCACCTTCCATTGGAGAGCCGTCACTCCAGGTGTCCGCACCGGGGTCGTAGATCCGCAGGGTGTCCAGGATTGATCCGGGAGTAACGATCCCACCAACCACGTAGACCTTCTCTTCATGGGTTGCGGCAGATGCATCCATCAGATTGGTCGGATAGTCGGCGATGTCCATCCACGGATCGCTGGTGGCGTCCGACGGTGCTGAACGGTCAAAATCGCCTTCTTCGCCCATCCCGGACAAGGGAGAGTACTCCCCCGGGATCCTTTGCTCCCGTGCGCCCACCTGAGAGAGGATGTCGTCCCTTCCCGCGATATCGAATCCCTTCTCGCTATCAACGATGGTGAAGTTGGCGGCGACGGACCCGGACCCAACGTTTGTGATCTCGAGCTCCTGGGTGGCGGTGTCTCCCAGCTTCAGATCCGCACTCATGGAATCGGGAGTCACCGACAGAATCCCCGACCCGAGCTGGAAGTTCTGAACCACCACACCGTCGGCCACGACGGCGACGGTTTCGGTGCTCGGTGAGTACTGGAACGCGGTCGCGGTGATTTCCGTATCGCCCGACCCGGCGACCGCCAGCTGGTAGAAGCCGTCGTCGAGGGCGTCATCCTCGGGTGTCGTCACCGTCTCGGTGGTGGCCTCCGGGTTGCCGTTCACGGTTACCGCAGCCCCGTTGAATGGCCTACCGCTGTCAAGGGTGGCGACGTGGCCTATCACGAGACCACTCTCCACGGGGACACAGAGGAGCTCACCCAACAGGACGTCGTCGAGTTGCCACCAGTAGACAAAGTCGGCTTCGTAGTGGAACCTCACCCGGGCCTGGTTGGCGTCGGCTGCCTGGGGGACATCGATGATGACCTCGTCGTTAAAGTCGGCTTGTGGTGCCGTCCACACGGTCTCCCAAGTGACGCCATTGTCGAGGCTGAGATCGACCTCGGCTACCTCGGAGTCGACCGAGTAGTCCTTGTAGTCGGTTTTGAAGATGATCTGGGGATTCTCGAACAGGGTGTAGTCGATAGGCGGTGATACCAGGTCGGTGTTCTGCACACTCCCGGAGCCGTGAATGCCACTGTCCACGATGGCGAAGTTGCCTTCCCCGCCGGTGAGGTTGCCTCGTTCCCCTGGGTCATCGAAGGTCCATACCTGACCGTTGGGTGGCTCGTTGTGATCGACGACCTCCCAGCCACCGGGAAGCTGCCCGAGATCGAAGGACTCGGTGATGCCAGCCGTGGCGGGGGTGTAGCCCGGCGTCGTGCAGCTCACGAAATCCACCTCTAGGGCGAAATCCTGGGTGGCGGCATCGGGAGGAGCCGTAACGCTGCGCGTCTCCGGGATGTATCCGGGCAACTCGGCCGACACCTCCATGGTGTACTCGGTCCCCTCGAGGAGGTCGATGCTGTACTGGCCGGTTTCGGGGTTGGTGAAGAAGGGGCTGTCCGGGTGTTCGGGGATTTCGATGCGGACGTAGAGAGGCCAACCGTGACCGGAGCCGTCGGTGATCGTCCCCGAGACCGTGGTTGTTGGTGCTGCTTCCAGCGTGAAGTCCTGGGTGATGACGGTGTCTGTGGTGACGGTGACTGTCCCGGTTTCGGAGAAGTATCCGTAGGCGGAGGCGGTCGCCTCATAGGAGCCCACCGACAGGAGGGCGGAGTAGGTGCCGTCGTCGGCGGTGGTGGCAGACCGCTCGAACTCGCCGACGAAATCGACCGTTGCTCCTGCGATCGGTTGCCCGTCGCTGTCGGTGACGGTGCCTTCCACGGTGCCGGTAACACCAAGTGGCGCCTGCTCGATGGCGGCGAGGGCGTCGAGCTTGCCCTCGCCCCAAACGTTGTTGTTCTCGGGTTCTCCACCGCATGCGAGGTTCTCGGTGTCGATGGCCGTCTGGTTGAGGATCGCCTTCGTGCCCTCGATGTCACCTGTCAGCGCCGGTGCGGCCGACCAGAGGACGGCGATGGTCCCCGCCACATGGGGGGACGCCATCGACGTGCCGGTGAAGCTGGCGAACCCGTCACCGGGGACACTGCTACGGACACCCACAGCCGGAGCCGAGATGTTGGGTTTGATGCCCCCATCGAGCGCCGAAGGCCCACGACCAGAATTCACATAGAGGTCGCCGTTGATGTCGAACCCACCGGTGGAATAGCTCTGGGGGTAGTCACCCGGCGACCCCGCGGCGCTACAGGCCGACCCGGGGTTGCCACTGGCGAACTGGGGGAACATCCCGAACGAGATCCAGTTGTCGACCAACTCCATGTACCAGTCGTTACCACCGTCACCACCCCAGGAGTTGTTGATGATGTGAGGTCGCATGTCGGGGTTGGGGTTGTTGCCGTCGGTGTCGGTGGGCGCAGCCATCCACTGGCCGGCACCCAACAGTGCCTCGGCACTGCAGTTGTTGGGAAGGATGTCACATCCAACCCGGCGATCCACTCGACATCGGGGGCGACACCGATCTGGTTCTCCGCACCGTCATCGCCGGCGATGGTTCCGGTCACATGGGTGCCGTGGCGCATCTGGTCGCACGGCTCCGGGGATGGGTCACCGCAGAAACGGGTAGGGTCGAACCAGTTGTAGTCGTGGTCGACGGTCCCGTTGTCGTTACCCCGGTAGGAGCCGATCAGGGCGGGATGATCCCACTGGGCGCCCGAGTCGATGACACCAACCACGATGCCCTCACCCGTCGCTCCATACTGATCCCAAACCTCGGGAATATTGATGGCGTCCAATCCCCACTCGGTGGCCGCCACCTCGTTGGCGGGTTTTACCCGTTCCGGTATCGGTATCTGGAAGTCGGTGGCGGGGACGATCGACTCCACCTCGGGTTGCGCCGCCAGGGAGTTGGCAGTCGCGGACGTCCCCTTCACCAAGACAGTGTTGACGATCCAATAGGACTTGTATTCGGCGCCCATCGCCTCGAGATCAGAGATGACATCGGCCTGGGTCTCCTCGGCATGACGGGTCAGGGTCTCATAGACGAAGCGACCCCGCTCCTCCCAGTCCGACATCCCAACGGCCGCCCTGGTGTCGGCGTCTTCGGAGAACAACACCAAGAACTCCGCCTCACTGTCCGTCTCGAACACACGCTGCAAGTCCTCGTCGATCTTTCCGATGGATCCCTCAGCGGGACTCTCCGGCGCTGGAGCGGCTTCGACACCGACCACCGGCCCCACTAGACCAAACATCACAGCCAGGGCACTCAACAGCACCAAGGCACCACTAAACCGAGTACCGATCCGTTCCATCTTCCGGTCTCCTCATCTGGGTGCGGATAAAGGTCTCATCTCAGGGATTCGGTAGGTACCTGTCGGCTCGATGGAGGAAGGCGGCCATTTGGCCCCGGATCACGTCGTCCATGGGACAGAACATGGTGTTATCGGGTGGATTGCATCCAATCGTGACCTCAGACTCTGCCAGAGCCCCGATGTCGTCCTCGTGGACACTCCCGTCATCATCTGAGAACCGGTCACCACCGGTCGCGGGCTCCAGCTCATAACCACGCACTATGAACGACGCCATCTCTTGACGTAACACCTCTGTGTTGGGACAGAAGGCGGTGTTGTCCGGTGGGTTGCACCCATAGGTGATCCCCGACCGGGCGAGACTGTTGATGTCATCCTCGAACACCGAGGTGTCATCGTCGGAGAAATGATCCACCGACGACTCGGGTAGATGCAACGCCCGGTTTAGGAACGCGGCCATCTGCCCACGGGTCACCGCATCGTCGGGACAGAACATGGTGTTCTCCGGCGGGTTACATCCAATGGTTATCCCCTCGGTGGCCAACCAGATGATGTCGTCATAGAAGAGATGACTCTCCGGCACGTCACCAAACCCAGGATGCTCACCCGGCACCGTCGTGGGTGGCGGCTCAGTATCGGGAGGCTCCGTCGCGGGAGGCTCTGTATCGGGAGGCTCCGTCGTGGGTGGCGGCGTCGTCGTCGGTGGTGTTTCTTCCACCACGGTGACGCTCATCGGGACGAGCACCGTGGGAGCGCCCGGATCGGTGGTCGACATCATCATGGCGACCTCATGGGTGCCCACCGCCAGATCTGAGGCATCGACGGACACCTCGAGCTCGACCTCGCCTCCGTCACGGGGCACCTCGGCGTTTGTGGGTGCGACCTCGAGCCATGGGATCTCGAACTCCCCGGTCTCACAGCTCTCGGGTCGGTGGTAGCGCAATGTCGCCTCGGTGATGATGGGACCCGGGTTGGCGCCGGCGACGGCCCAGATGTTGGCACCGTCCCCGTCAGCGGTGCAGCCACCGGCGGCAAGCGCAACCGTGGGCGCCGGAAGCGGATCGAAGGGCTCCCACGATCCTTCCGGCCAGGCGGTGAGATCGAGACGTTCGACGACGTCGGTCCCCTCAAATGGGCTTTCCGATTCGTCGGGGTTGCCGCCGATCGCGTAGAGGGCGGCGTCGGTCGCGGCCACCGCCAGATCTCCACGACCCAAGGCCAGGTCGGGTCCTCTTTCCCAGGTTCCGGTCTGCATGTCGAATCGATGGGTGGCGGTCACGTTCGTCTCAGGGCTGGCGAAGCTCCATCCCCCTACCACGTAGAGATATTGATTCATTTGGGCGTAACCGAGTGCTCCAGATGCGAGCGGTAGTGGTTCGGCTTGGCCGATCCAGGTGTCGGTGGCGATGTCGTAGACATTCACCTGATCGCTGATCCCGAAGTTGGGGCTGAACGTCGGTCCACCGCCCCCAACGAGATAGATGCGCCCCGCCCAATGGCCGACCGCGGCACCCCATACCTGTCGTGGCGCCGGGGCGCCCTTACTCCAGGAGTCTGTGGCGATGTCGTAGACGAAGTGACGGGTCGTCCCACCGGCCTGACCACCACCAAACACGTGAATGGTGTTGCCGGTGCAGACCGCCGACGGGCCCTCCCCGCCGTCGGGAATCGGCGCCAGGGACTCCCAGGTGCCGGTGCTGGCGTCAAAGCGCCAGGCGTTCCGGCTGAGACCGCCATCGCCGGGCACACCCGAGATCACATAGAAGCTGTCCGGATCGCCGGGACACTGGGTATGCGCCGCTCTGACCAGACCACCGGGCAGCGGCGGGCCCGCCTGCCAGCCATCCTCGGCATTGGTCGAAGACTCCGTGGTTTCGCCCTCGGTGCGGGTCGACCATCCCTTCTTTAAGTCGGCGTCACTGTCTGCGGGCGGATTGTCACCCGGCTCGGTCGTCTCCAGAGGGGCGTGGCCTACCGCAAAGGGAACCTCAGTGATCGAGAACGAGGCGTCGACCGATCCCGGATTGGTTACCACGACATGGTCGGTTACCTCTGTACCCTCTGGCACGGTTATCGCTAGCTCAGGAGGTGTGGTGGAGATGCAGGGGGTTTCGGGGCGGAGTTCTGCGTCGACCGTGGCACGATCGCCCTCCGAAACGGTCACCTCGGTGGAGAAGGGGAGATAGCCGTCGGCAGCGACCGTCACCGTGTGGGTGCCGGCCTCGAGCCACCGGGCGTACGCTCCATCGGCACCGCTCGTGGTCTCCTCGCCTCCCACGGTCACCGTGGCGCCCGGGAGAGGATCACCGGGAAGATCACAGCGTGCCAGACCCTCGATCGTCCCGCCGATCCGTGCCCAGGTGTCGGGAGAGGTCACGGTCATCGTCACCTGTACCGGATCGGGCAGGGTCGGAGTGTTGGCTCGGACCACTACCTCGACCTGGTGGGCCCCGGGCTGATCGACCTCCTCGGCGGAGGCGTCGAGGGTCACCTCCACCTTAACGGTCTCATCCGGTTCGAGGGTGACGATGCTGTCGTCGTGAGTGACCCACGATGGTGGCTTGAAGTGGGCACAATGGCCATCGAAGACCTGGTGGAAGTACGAAAGTTCGGTGATGTCGGCGTCGCCACCGGCAACCGACCAGATCTCCTGACCGGGTCGCAACTCGGTGCAGAAGCCGCCTCGGCCGACACCTCGTGCCTCCGGCAGAGGGTCGAGCGCCTCCCATGAGCCGTTGGGCCAACCGCTGATGTCCAGTCGCTCGACCACCGTGCTGCCCGCATTGGGTGCGGTACCGGGGAGGCCACCCCCGATGGCGTATAGGGCGGTGTCGGTGGCAGCCACGGCGATCTCACCGCGGGCCTGGTTCAGGTCGGGTCCTGTGGTCCACTCTCCGGTCTCAAGATCGAGACGATAGGTGTGGGGTGAGTGGAGCCCGGATGTGCCTGGTGTCACCCATCCGCCCACCACATAGACGTACCGACCCACCTGGGCCACCCCGGGCACGCCGGTGGCAGTCGGGATGGGAGCGGCGTTGTCCAGCCAGGTGTTGGTGGGGATGTCGTAGACGTTGACCTCGTCGCTTGGTGGGCCGAACGCAGGGATCGTTCCCCCACCGATCAGATAGATCCGCCCCTCCCAGTAGGCGGCCTCGGCCCCCCAGACGTTGCGGGGGGCGGGACGGGCCTCGGACCAGGTGTCGGTGGCGATGTCGTAGACGTAATGATGTGCGGGCAGCGAATTGCTGTAGATTCCACCACCGAGGAGATGGATCCTCCCCTCGGCACACACCGCCGTGAGGTTCTCGTGACCGACCGGGGGGGCCGGGGTCAACTCGGTCCAGGTTCCGCTGCGCCCGTCGAACCTGAACATCCGTGAGGTGGTTCCGAAGGTGGGATCAAAGGTGAGACCTGTGAGCACATAGAAGCTCTCCACATCGCCGGGGCATTGGGCGTGGGCGTAGCGGGCCAAGGTCGAGGGCAGGTCCGGACCGCGATGCCATGCCAACGAAGCCGTGGCTTCGGGCCCGGTGGTCGAGGCGTCGGTTTTCCAGTCATCTTCCGACCGAACCTCTGTGATCGGGGCTTCCGTCGACGGACTCGGCCCCGGACCTCCCGCCGCGATGTTGAATGCGGGATCGCGCACCCCGAGCTGGTAGTTCACCGGGACGTCGCTGTCGTTGGTGATGCCGAACTCGACGGTGGCCGATCCCCCCATCTCGACCTGGGCCGCGAGGGGTGTCGTGTCGACCGAGAGGTGCCCCGAGGCGAGTTCGAAGACATGACCGGTAGTGGCACCTGCAGCGACGGCGATGGTATCGGTGCGGTCCGCATAGAGGTGCGACGAGGCGGTCACCGCGGTGGCGCCGGTGGAGGTGGTGTGCAAGACGAACATTCCGGGGCTGGCGGTTGGATCGTCTTCGGCCAGGGTGCCGGTCGTCGTCGTCTCGTCCGGGGTGGCGTCGACGGTGACGGTCGCTCGCTCCAGCGGAGCACCACTGTCGTCTAGCACTTCACCCACGATCAACCCACCGCCGGTGGGCACACATCCGGTGCCATCGTCGACATATCCGGGTGCGGCGCAGGCCGGGTCGACCGTGAGAGAGAAGTCCTGGGCGTCACCATCTTCGGGTAGGGTCACGGCGCGCTCGGATTGCTGGTACTCGCCCACTCTCCCGTTGACCCGGAAGGTGAGCGGGACCTGGTGGGCCAACTCCACCTGATAGGTACCGGTCAAGGGGTCGGTGAAGATCGGACCACCTGGGTAACCCGCGATGTCGATGCGGGCGTAGAGGGGCCAGCCCTGACCGGAACCGTCCGTGACCGTTCCGGTCACCGTGGTCGTCGGCGCCGTCTCAAGGGCGAAGTCCACGGTTGTGGTCTCGTCGACGGTGATCGTCGCCGGCTCCTCGGCGGCTTCATACCCATAGAGGGAGGCGGACACCTGATACTCGCCCACGATGAGCGGAAGCTGGTATTCGCCGGTTTCGTCTGTGGTGAGGATGCGTTCCAGGGGACCCGTGACGGTGACGGTGGCCCCGGCAAGCGGCTCGGATGTGGCGACATCGGTGATCGTGCCCGTGAGGATTCCGACCTCCCCTCTCGGTGATTGCTCCACCGCGGTGCGAACATCGAGTTTGCCCTCACCCCAGACGTTGTTGTCTTCGGCCGCTCCACCACAGGTGCGATCATCGGTATCGGCACCATCGACTGCGCTGAGGTCCAGGACGTCTCTGGTGGCGTCGATCTGGCCAACCAGGGCGGGCGCCGCCGACCACATGACCGCCACCGCCCCGGCGACATGGGGTGAGGCCATCGAGGTTCCGGTACCGAGACCGTATCCGCCACCGGGGAGGCTGGAGCGGACTTCGACACCGGGAGCGGTGAGATTCGGTTTGATCCCACCGTCGATCTGAGACGGTCCTCGACCGGAGCGGTTGTAAATGACGCCCGCCTCGTCGAAGGCGCCTGCCGAGTAACTTTGGGGATAGTCGCCGGGAGATCCGGCCTGAGAGCAGATCCCACCGGGGTTGCCACTGGCGAACTGGGGGAACATCCCGGCCGCGATCCAGTTGTCGACCATCTGCATGAACCAGTCGTCTCCGGGATTACCGCCCCATGAGTTGTTGACGATGTGGGGGCGCAGATCAGGGTCGGGGTTGTTCCCATCGAGCTCGGTCGGCGCCAGCATCCACTGGCCCGAGGAGAGAAGGGCGAACTCGGAGCAAAAGCTCGTCTCACACCCCTTGGCGGAGATCCAGGTAGCCTCGGGCGCCACACCGATCTGGTTGCCCGCATCGTCATCACCGAGGACGGTTCCCGTCACATGGGTACCGTGACCGGTGTTATCACAGGGCTCGACCGAGGGGAGTCCACACACATTCGAGGGATCGAACCAGTTGTAGTCGTGGTCGAAGGTTCCCTCACCGGTGTTCCCCCGATAGTTGTCGACCAGAGCGGGGTGGTCGAAGTCGGCTCCCCCATCGAGGACCCCGACGACTATGCCGTCACCGCGGGCGTCGAACTCGTCCCAGGCCTGGGGAGCAAACACCGCGTCTAGGTTCCACCCTGTCGCTTGGGTTTCGGCATCGGTCTCCCGGAACTCCGGCTCGGGGATGGAGAACCCGTCGGCGAGCTCAACCGAGCTCACCTCCTCATGGCCGGCGACGGTCTCCACCGCCTCCAGGTCGCCCTTGACCAAGACCACGTTGGCGACCCAGAACGGGGTGTGTTCAACTCCAGCGGCCTCGAGGTCCGATACCAGATCGGATTGACTGCGCTCGGCATGATCACGCAGGGTCTCGTACACGAAGCGACCCCGATCCTCCCAGTCGCCGATGGTGAACGCCTCCGACAAATCGGGCCGATCGTCCAAAACCACCACAAACTCGGCCTCACCCTCGTCGGCGATAGCCTGGATCAAGTCGGGATCGATGCGCTCGACACCCAGACCGTCAGGAGCCGAAGGGTCTGCGGCCCCGACGACTGTCATCGGCAGCAACGACGCGACGAGAGCAATCACCATGCCGATCAAAGCCCACCCGTTCCCTCGACTAACAACCTTGGACATCAAGACACCTCTCCTTATCCAATCCGCGAAGGTAGCCACTACTGAAAGTGGTGTCAAGGCACTTTCCGCCCCCGGAGGGGATCTAGTCACGCGACGGATAGCTCCCAACTACCGCAGCATAAGTCGCCAGGGAGCGGTGGAGACTGGCGCGGTTGGTGGGGATCTACCCCTCCGGACATCCTGAAGATAAGGCAGAACCAAATTGATCAGACCGACGTATATACCTGTCATGAGGCATCGTTGGTTGGCGACCATGTTGGGTGTCATCGTCGCGGTAGCTGGAGGGGTGATCGGGTGGGGGTTGATCGGCTTCGGTGACGAAACGGCCGAACTCGACGGGCGAGCTGTTTCTTCGACTGAGCAGCCCATCGCGGACACATACGCCAATCTCCCGCTCACATTTGTCGAGAACCGGGGTCAGACCGATGAGCAGGTGCGTTACCTCGCCCAGGGTGCCCGGTCCGGTTTCTATTTCACCTCCGATTCCCTCGCCATGTCGCTGCTGCAAGACGGTGAGCGGGGTGTCAACCTGTTCTTGGACTTCGTCGGCGCCAACCCCGATGTCGACGTGGATGCGTCACAACCAGCGCTCGGGAAGGTCAACTACCTAAAGGGAGACGACCCGGCGACCAGGCAGACCGCTCTCCCAACCTACCGCGAGATCGTGTACGACGACCTGTGGCGGGGCATCGACCTGGTGGTGCTCGACGAGGGTGGGGTGCTGAAGTATGAGTTCCGGGTGCAGCCGGGAGCGAGTGTCGACGATATCCGACTCGCCTACCGGGGGGCCGACGGTCTTGCGGTGGATGACATGGGTCGTCTCGTTGTCAACACGGCCTATGGGTCGTTGCAGGACGCGGCACCGGTGTCGTACCAGCTCCGCGATGGTCGGAAGGTCCCCATCGACAGCAGGTTCTCGCTGGACGGCGACGATGAGTCGTACGGATTCGCAGTCGGTGACCACGACCTAAGCCGCGAGCTCGTCATCGATCCGGGTCTTTCCTACGCCACCTACCTCGGAGGGTCCTTCAACCAGGCGCCCACCGCGATCGCCGTCGACGGATCCGGGAACGCCTACGTCACCGGCTACACCCAATCCACCGATTTCCCGACGACACCGGGCGCATTCGACCGGAGCGGGTCTTACCGCAACGAACTGGACGCATTCGTGTCCAAGGTCAACCCAACTGGCACCGGGCTGGTGTACTCCACATTCCTGGGTGGGAGCGACTTCGAGTGGGGCAACGACCTGGCCGTCGATGCCGAAGGCAACGCCTATGTGACTGGTCGAACCCAGTCGTCGAACTTTCCCGTCACCGGCAACGCGTTCCAGGATTCGTTGAGCATCCCTGGGGATTGTCCGCGGTGCGGTATCGGCCAGGAAGACGCCTTCGTGACCAAGCTGAACCCGTCAGGATCCGATCTCGTGTACTCGACATATCTGGGTGGCACGGGCTTCGACGACGGCATGGGAATCGAGGTGGACGAATCGGGTAGGTCCTTCGTGGCCGGCCAGACCGGCTCGAGCAACTTCCCGACTCGGTCGGGATCCTACGACAGGACACACAATGGCGTTTGGGATGTGTTCGTCACCAAGTTCAACGCCAGCGGCTCCGGTCTCGTCTACTCGACCTTCCTCGGCGGGTCGGACGTCGAGGCTCCCTACGCCATCGACATCGACTCGACCGGCAACGCAGTCGTGGTCGGGTCGACCGCATCGGTTGGATTCCCAACCACGCCGGGGACGATCATGCCGACCCACGGCAGTGACCGTTGGGACGGCTATGTCACCAAGCTGAACCCATCTGGATCGGGCCTCGTCTTCTCCACTTTCGTGGGCGGTTCCGGAGACGACAGCGCCGGCGGGGTCGAACTGGACTCCTCCGGAAACGTCTATCTCCTCGGCAGCACCGCCTCTCCGGAGTTCCCCACCACTGAAGGGGCCTTCGACACCGTCTTCGACGGACGCGGGACGTACATCGCCAAACTGAACCCATCCGCTTCGGAGTTCGTCTACTCGACGTTCTTCGGATTGGCAGGCGCCTGGGATATGGCGCTCGAAGGCGACGGCAGTCTGTGGCTGGCCGGTGCCTCGGGTAGACCGGACGTATTCCTCACCCCCGATGCCTGGGACTCCCAGGTGACCGGCGAGGGATCCGATATCTACCTGGCCCATCTCGACCCGGCCGGTGCCAACCTCGATTACGCCACCTTCCTCGGTCGCTCCGGGTCGGATTGGGCAACCTCCGTGGCGCTCGATGCCGACGGCAACGTCTACATCACCGGCAACACCCGGTCCGAGGAGTTCCCCACCACCGAAGGGGCCTTCGACGACACATTCGGCGGCAACCAGCTCATCGGCGGCGAAGACGGGTTCGTGGCCAGGTTCGAGGTCGGCTCCGACGCCCCACTGCCACCACCGCCACCACCGCCGATCCCCGGTGGGACAACACTCCTCAGCCCGGCGGAGGGAGCCATCGTCGTCCCACCGGCTACCTTCGACTGGGACGACGTCGCAGGGGCTGCGTCGTATGAGTTCCAGATCGACGAGGGATCGTGGTTCGGTCTGCCCCTGATCGTGAGCGAGGAGGTGGCAGTCTCCGAGTTCGCCGTCAACGATCTTCCCGATGGCAACTGGACCTGGTTCTGGCGGGTGCGTGCCCTCAACTCCGAAGGCACCCCGGGACCATGGTCGGAGGTACGGAGCTTCGACAAACGGGACACGCCCCCAGCGACGACCACAACCACGACACCCCCTACGACAACCACAGCCCCTCCGACTTCAACCACGCCGCCCACGACCACGACTGTACCCTCCACCACAACGACCACGACAGCACCGACGACGACTACCACGACGCCGCCGACCACGACCACGACGACGACCACCACCACCCTGCCGCCATCGGAGCCACTCCCCGCACCCGAGCAGATCAGCCCCCGCGATGATGACGAGTTCGAGCCCGGCTCGACGATCACCTTCGACTGGGGCAACGTCGCGGGGGCGGTGAGCTACACCATCCAGATCGACGACGACGACGACTTCCCGTCGCCCCACACGGTCGAGGAGACGGTCGTAGGGTCAGAGTTCACCAAGAGTGGGCTTTCCGAGGAGAGGTTCTGGTGGCGAGTCCGTGCCAACGACAGCAACGGGAACCCGGGGGAGTGGTCTCCGGACCGGCGATTTGAGCTAGAGGACTGATACCTCGGCTCCCATTACGATATCTGCGATGGTGACCGACGTTACCGACTGGCTCCTCGACGCCGACCCGGCCATCAGATGGCAGGTGAGGCGCGATCTCACCGACGACACTCGTGAGCAGGTCGCGGCCGAGCGTACGAGGGTGGCCGAGGAGGGATGGGGAGCGCGGCTCCTCGGCTTGCAGGGAGAAGATGGCCAATGGGGAGGCGGTTCCTACACGCCAAAGTGGACCTCGACGACCTACACGTTGCTGCTGCTCCGTCAACTGGGGATCGACCCCGACGACGAGAGGATGAGGGCAGCGACCGGCCGCGTCGCAGAGGGGGCCGTCATACGAGGCGATCGACTGTTCTTCGACTATGCCACCGAGGTTTGTAGAACCGGGATGGCCCTCGCCCTGGGTTCGTACTTCCTTGCAGACGTCGATGGTTTGTCCCAACCGGAATACCTGTTGGAGAGACAGCGGGACGATGGCGGTTGGAATTGCCAGGTGTCGTCTCCTAGGTCGTCGTTCCACACCACGATCTCGGTGTTGGAGGCGTTGGCCGAGTACGAGGTGGCCGTAGGAGGCGACACCACTTTGGAGGAGGCACGGACCCGGGCGCATGAGTATTTGTTGGAGCGACGTCTCATGTACTCCATGTCCACTGGGGAGTTGATCAACAGCCGGTGGCAGCTCATGTCGTTCCCACCCCGCTGGCCCTACGACATCCTCCGTGGTCTCGACTACCTACGGGAAGCTGGCGTCGGTCCCGACCCCCGGTGTGAAGAGGCGATCGAAGTCGTCCGTTCCAAACAACTAAAGGATGGCACCTGGCCGTTGCAGAACCGACACGCCGGAAAGGTTCACTTCGAGATGGAGGAAGGCTCGGGCAAACCGAGCCGCTGGAACACTCTGCGGGCCCTCCGGACGCTCCGCTGGTACGACGATTGAACCTCTCAAAGGTCCAGGTTGGTCATATTCGGTCACGTTGGCCGATGAAGGGAACTGCCTCTGGATCTCTGACGTACAGTCGCAGGTACCTTCCAAACAAGGGAGACATCATGCGTAAGTACCTGGCACGTGTTCTGACCGCCCTCCTGCTCCTGGGAGCGATGGCTAGCCCGGCCGTCGCCGACGACACCTCTATCGGAGATGGAGACTTGGAAGCATTCATCACCCGCTTGGATGGCGATGCTGTGAACCCACCGGTGTCCACCCGTGCAAGCGGTGTTGCTTCCTTCCGCCACACCATCGGCGACTCGGACGCACCCTGTGAGGACGAATTCGCCTGCCCCCGTGACATCCATTACTCGGTTGGCGTCTTCAGCCTGTTCGGGCGCGAGATCACCGCGAGGCACATCCACCTCGGAGCGGTGGGTGAGAATGGCGAGATCGTCGTCGACCTGCCCAACTCCCATGGCTCATTCACCGCGGCCGACTTTGTCGGTCCCCTCGCCGGCGCCGACAAGGAAGACCTCATCGAACTTATGCGGACGGGTGGAGTCTATGTCGACGCCCACACCGAGCACTTCCCCGACGGCGAGGTAAGAGGTCAGATTCACGGACCCCGCGGGCAGGGTTGATCCGAGAGATGCGATGGTGAAGATTTAGCCCGGGTGAGTCCGAGTCCTTGAGGGGCCCTTCACTCGCCCGGGCGGCTCGGAGCGGTGAGCTCATCGAGCGTCGAGAACAGGCCGGAGCTCCGGGGTTTGTATCTTGCCAACGGATTCTCGGGTCACGGGTTCCAACACTCTCACGCCGTGGGGCGGTACCTCGCCGAGTCGATGATATCGACGGATCGCACACCCGAAACCGATCCGTCGATATCATCGAGTGATGGCCCTCGACATTGCCTGTCCCATGTGTGGTGAGACCGACGACTTGTCAGGTAGTCGTCTTGACGATCACATCGAGGTCACCTGTGGTAGCTGTGGCCAGGTGTGGGAGCGACCCACCACACCGGTCTGTCCCCAATGTGACGGTAGGGATCTCCGGGCGGTGCCACTCGCCATCGTCGAGAAGTCCCGTGGCACCCAGCTGTCGATGGTGGGGTCCGCATCCTCCATCTCTGCTCATCGTGTGATGCAGACGAAATCGAGCGTTGGCATCGCAGTCGACCGAGCCCCCTGATGCCATCCGAGTTGCCCACAGTCGACCTAGAGGATTGACTTCGGGCTCACCGGATCCCGAGGTCCACCGGAACCCAGCCCCGAGGTGCATCGCACGCCATCCCCTCTGTAACGGAAAGCCCCCTGGTGTCGGTCAAGGACCACGTTGGGCATCGGGCGGTTGCAGGCTATGGTCGGCGCCAACAGCCCCCGGGGAGCGCATAGGCGCTGAGATTGTGATCACTTCACAGACCCGCGGAACCTGATCCGGCTAGTACCGGCGAAGGAAGTTGGGCAATGCGCCGCCGTGTATCGACGGAGGCTCCTGAGGGCTTGGACTCTATCAGGAGGTTCTCATGGTCACAGGATCCCGTACACATGACGACAGCCGCCCCACTGCCACCGAGTTGGGTGTGGGTGCCCGTCTTTCGTTGTATCCCATGACGGACGACTTCGTGGCGGTGATACTGGGCGCGCTCGCCGGCGTCGACGAGACGGGTCTGCAGGTCGTCACCGATGACGTCAGCACCTACATAGGCGCCTCGACCACCCCCGACACGGTGACGGAGATGGGCCGTTATATAACCGCTGTGGTGAAGGGCGCCGCTGAGACAACCTCTACGGGACATGTGGTTGCCATACTCCTGCTCTCTCGGGGGTGCCCCGGGGAGGTGAGCTGTGAATCCGATGGTGTCCCCCTTCCGCCCCCAGACTCTGGCCCGATGGGCCTGCAGCCTGCTGGGGTGGTCGCCGCGGCGCACTGGTCGGTGTATCCCCTGGACTCATCGGATCATATGGGTGCGATCGACCAAGCCGTCCTCCAAGCCCAACGGCAAGGGACGTTCACCAGGGGTGAGCACTATGTGACTCGTCTCGACGGTGACCTCTCCGAGGTGATCACCACCATCATCACCGGCTGGCTGGGGGCGGGGCCCGGTCATGTCACGAGCCACGCCACCATCTCGGTGGGTAGCCCCACCGATACAGGGGAATCAGTATGACGACGCGTTGGTCGATGCGAGACCTGGTGTTGGTTGCCGTCCTCTCCGTTGTGTTCGGGTTCCTCTATTGGGCTCTCGTGCAGGCGTGGGGCCCATTGCAGGTCGCCATGGGACCGTTCGGGGATCTGGCCCAGAATGTCCTCATTGGCGGTTGGATGGTGGTGGCTCCACTCACCGTGTATCTGCTGCGTCGCCCATTCACCGGTGTCGTGGCCGAGATCTCGGCGGCGTTCGTCGAGTTCGCCTTCCTGGGGTCCCCGGTAGGCCCCATCCTCCTACTCAGCGGATTCATCCAGGGAGCCGGTGCCGAGCTGCCTTTCGCCCTCACCCGCTACCGCCGTTTTGGCTGGGGCGTGTTCGTGATGTCTGGGCTGTCGGCGTCGGCGGCCAGCTTCGTCTACGCCTCCATCCGATTCGGTTGGTGGGGTCAGGACTTATTCCTGCTGCGGATGGTGCTCCACCTTCTCAGCGGACTCCTACTCACCGGGGTACTGGCGCGGGTGACCGGCGACGCCCTGGCCCGGAGCGGTGTGGTCGACGACCTCCCCATCGGACGCGACAGGTATGTCACGGGTGTCGACAGGTGAGCCAACCAACCCTCGAGGTGGCCGACCTCCGGGTGCGATACCCCCAGCGGCGACAACCAGCTCTGGAAAACGTCGATCTCCGGGTCGGGGAGGGTGAGCGAGTCCTTGTGGTGGGGTCTTCGGGGACGGGGAAGAGCACCCTGCTGCGGGCACTGTGTGGTGTGGTGCCCCAGTCGATACACGCCGACGTGTCGGGGCGGATCCGAGTCGATGGGCGGGATCCCCTCGAGGAGCCGGTAGCCGAGGTGGCCCACTCCGTGGGTTATCTGGGGCAGGATCCAGCCACCCAGGTGTCTCCCCACTGTCGAGGCCGACGTTGCAATGGGTTTGGAGAACCGCGCCGTCCCCCGAGAGGAAATTGGGCCACGGGTGATGGGGGCGCTGGAGGCGAGCGGGGTGGCGCATCTCGCTGAGAGACGGGTGTCCACGTTGAGTGGCGGTGAACAGCAGCGGGTCGCGCTGGCCGCGGCGACCGTGGGACGACCCAGGGTCATCCTCCTCGACGAGCCCACAGCCATGCTCGATCCCGCGGCCGCCGTAACCACCTCCCGGCTGCTGGCGGACCTACCCGATCGGCCGTCGCAAGTGATGGTGGAGCATCGTCTCGAGGACGTCGGTTCTATCCCCGAGCGGATGGTCGTGCTCGATCGTGACGGGAAGGTGACGGTCGACGGCCCCACCGGGGAGGTGTTGTCCCGTCATGGCCCCGACCTTCTCTCCGCGGGGGTCTGGCTACCACTCGCCTCGGAGCTCGGCTTGCTCACCGGAGACCGGGAACGGGATCCCCTCCTACCAACGGAGGAGGTCCTCTCCGACGGTGACCTGACGGCCGCATTGCGTGAGATGGCCGCCATCGTGCCCGAGGTGCGGCCCATCGTCGGTGCCGAGCCGGTTCTCACCATGGCAACAGCTTCCTTCGCATACGACGACCGAGCGGTGTTCCGAGAAGTAGATCTCGAAGTCCGGCCCGGTGAGGTCGTGGCCCTGGTCGGAGTCAACGGAAGTGGCAAGACCACGCTGCTCCTCGGTGCCGCCGGATTACACCAGCCGTCGCAGGGGTTCGTGGACGCGGCGCCGGCAGCACTCGTGTTCCAACGACCAGACCACCAGTTCATCGGTCGCTCCGTTGCAGAGGACCTCACATTGGGTTTGACGCACCTGCCCGACGAGAAGAGGAAGACGATTGGGACCGAGACCCTCATCTCGGCTGGCTTGGAGAAGGTAGCCCACCTCGATCCCCACCGACTCTCCGGTGGACAGAAACGAAAGTTGTCCGTCCTTGCCATGACCGTCTTGGGTCGACCACTTCTGCTCCTGGACGAACCGACTTTTGGGCTTGATCGCACTGATACCGCCGCCACGGCTCGTCGGGTTGTCAACACCGCCAGAAAGGGGGCGGCGGTGGTTCTGGCCACCCACGACCTCCGCTTCGCCTCGATGGTCGCCGATCGGATCGCCGTCCTCGCCGACGAGGGCCTGCTGTCCTGTGGTCCCGCCGAGACCATCATGAGCGATCGTGGCCTCCTCGCCGATGCTGGACTGGTCCAGCCACCGCTCGTGGACTGGTGGACTCGTCAGGAGGGGATTGGTCTCCGGCCCCTTCTCTCCTCCCTCTACATGACGACCGTCCCGACACCGACATGACGACGACCGTTGGTTCCACGACGGTGGACTCCGCTCTCCACCGTATCGATCCCACCGTGAAGATGGCCGTCCTTTTAGTCGTGTCGCTGGTGCTGCTCGGTGTTTTCGACCCGTATACCCCAACCGCTCTCCTCGTCCTGGCACTGGTGCTTGCCATTGCCTGGGGCGGGGTCCGCCCCCGGACTCTGGTGATCGGTCTGATCCCTTTCCTCTCGTTCGGATTCAGTCTTCTAGCTGTCAACGCCGTGACCCGTCCCGGAACCGATGTCTTCGGGTTCGGTCCGGTCACGGTTACCTCCCAAGGCGTTGCCATCGGAGCGTCTTTGGCGATCCGCACCCTGGTCATCGGGGTCGGTGTCATCGCCCTGATGCGATCCACCAACCCGGAACGACTGGTCGCCAGCCTCCACCAGTACGCCCGTCTCCCGGCGCGGGCCGCTTATGCTCTGCTGGTCGCGTATCGGATCCTCGATGACCTACCCGCGGAATGGACCACCATCCGTCGTGCCCATGCCCTCCGTACTGGGCTCCGGGCCGATGGTGGCCTCCCCCGATCCCCCCGGGCGCTGAGTCGTGCCGCACTCGGGTTGCTGGTGGAGACGATCCGACGGGCCGGTGAGATGTCGATCGCCCTGGAAACCAGGGCCCTCGGTCCCGGGCCCCGCACCCTGTGGCGCCCCTCGACCCTCGACCGTAGAGACCTGATGTTCGCCATTGCCGTGCTGGGAGGTGTGGTGGCCACTCTTTGGGCGTCACATCTCATGGGGACGCTCCGAGGCCCGTCGGTGCTGTAACCCCCAGCTTCTGTTCCCTACCGGGCCGTCAGGTCCGGTCCCGGATCGCTCCCCGCTCGGCGACTGACGACGTGACCGTCTTCAGACCATTCCTATTGGGTTCCTGAGCGGGTAGCCTGATGCCATGGAGACCCAAGCCCCCACGACTGGCGTGCGCGTCGATGACGTGCCCGACGGGACCTATCCGACCGCCACTCACTGGGGCCGGTACCTCGCCGAGGTCCGCGACGGGGTGGTAGTGGAACTGCGCGCCGTTCCCGACGATCCGCTGCCGTCGCCGATCGGGTTCGGGATGCCTCAGGCACAGCGTGACGAAGTCCGCATCACCGAGCCCCACGCCCGGGAGGGATGGCTCCGCATCGGTCCTGGGGACACCCGCGACGGTCGGGGACGACGGGGCGGAGAACGCTATGTTCCACTCGGCTGGGACGAGGCGATCGAACGCACCGCTGTCGAGCTGGACCGGGTCCGCACCACCTTCGGCAACAGCTCGATCTTCGGGGGCTCCTATGGCTGGGGATCGGCGGGACGTTTCCACCACGCCCAGAGCCAGGTGCACCGTTTCCTCAACGTGATCGGCGGTTACACCCGGTCGGTCAACAGTTACAGCAGCGCCGCTCTCGAAGTGATCCTCAATCGTGTCGCCGGGGGAAAGGAGGCGGCGTCGGAGTCGACACCCACGTGGGACCAGATCCGCGACCACGGGAACCTGGTGGTGGCGTTCGGCGGTCTCGCGCCGAAGAACGCCCAGGTCAGCTCGGGGGGCGTCTCCCGCCATCTCGCCATGGCAGCCCAACAGGAATGCCGTCAGGCCGGAGTCCGGTTCGTGAGCCTCAGCCCGGTGCGCGACGACGCCTCTGATCTGATCGAGGCGGACTGGCTCCCGGTCCGCCCTAACACCGACGTCGCGGTGATGTTGGGCATCGCCCACACCCTCGTCGCCGAGGGGCTCCACGACCTTGATTTCCTCACCCGGTCCTGTGAGGGATGGGACCGTTTCGAGCCGTACCTCATGGGTGCCGTGGACGGGCAACCCAAGGACGCGGCATGGGCGTCGGTGATCTCGGAGGTTCCCGCCGCCGTCATCGAGGACCTGGCGAGACGGATCGCGCGATCCCGCTCGGTGATCACCGCCAGCTACTCGGTGCAACGAGCCCACCACGGCGAGCAGTCGCACTGGATGGCCCTCACGCTGGCGGCGATGTCGGGAAGCATGGGACGTCCCGGCGGTGGGTACGGTGTCGGTCTGGGAGCGATGCACCGCAACGGACTGCAGCAGTCCCCCTTCTCGGTTGCCTCGTTTCCCCAGGGCGACAACCCGGTCCCAGACTTCATCCCGGTCGCCCGGATCACCGACCTCCTGATGAACGCGGGCGGCCACGTCGACTATGACGGTCGGCACCTCACCTATCCCGATATCAGGCTGATCTACTGGGCCGGCGGTAATCCCTTCCACCACCACCAGGACCTGAACCGTCTCTTGGCTGCTTGGCAGCGACCCGAGACGGTGGTGGTCCACGAGCAGTGGTGGAATCCACTGGCCCGGCATGCCGACGTGGTGTTCCCAGTGGCGACCACTCTCGAGCGCGCCGATATCGGTTGGGGCAGGGGGGACTACACGGTGAGCGCGATGCAGCGGGCGGCGACGCCACCCGACGGCGTCACCACCGATTTCGAGATCTTTTCGGCTCTCGCTGCCGCCCTCGGTGTCGAGGAGCAGTTCACCGAGGGGCGTACCGCCGACGAATGGGTCCGCCATCTCTACGACCGGTCCCGCACCGTCGCCGCCGAAACCGGGTTCGAGCTACCACCGTTCGAGGAGTTCTGGGAAGCCGGTCAGGTCCATTTCACCCCCGAACCGGCACCGCCCTCCGCCTACGAGCTGCTGCGCGAGGACCCGGCTGCCCATCCTATACGCACCCCGTCGGGCCGACTCGAGATATATTCGGAGACCATCGCCGGGTTCGGGTACGACGACTGCCCACCCCATCCCACCTGGATGGAACCGGCGGAGTGGCTGGGCTCACCGTTGGCCGAACGGTTCCCACTCCACCTCTGCTCGGGTCAGCCGGTCACCCGCCTCCACAGCCAGTACGACAACGGCGGGTACAGCCGTAGTCGCAAGATCCGAGGTCGGGAACCGATCACTATCAGTCTCGCCGACGCCGAGACCCGTGGCATCTCCGACGGAGACGTGGTGCGGGTGTTCAACGACCGGGGCGTCTGTCTCGCCGGAGCGGTCGTCACCGACGCCATCTCTCCCGGTGTGGTGTCACTGTCGACGGGTGCCTGGTACGACCCGCTCGACCCGGCGACACCCGGATCTCTCGACGTCCACGGCAATCCGAACGTGCTCACTCTCGATATCGGAACCTCCAAGCTCGCCCAGGGTACGTCGGCTCACACCTGCCTGGTCGACGTGGAACGCTACGACGGGGAACTCCCCCCGATCAACGCCTTCTCCCCACCCGAGTTCGCTCCGCCCTTCGGGTTCCACGGGCTCTGACCCCCACGGGTGGGGACTCCTCACCGGAGGCGAGAAGTGGATCTGTTCCCTGCCATCCCGAAAACAGTCCTTTCGGTGTATCAGTAGAGTGCTGATCGGACTCCTCCCCATAGCAAAAGGCCACGCACGGAGGGCGAGGATCCGGATGTTTGTGAAAGCTCCTGTTGGTGGTGGCATCCCCGCGGCTCTGCTTATCGTCGGCTTGGTCGGAGTCTCCTGTGCAACTCGACCAGAAGTGGAGGCGACCACCGCCCCAACTTCTACTTTGACCGTGACGTCGACCACTGGAGCTGCACCTACCACCCAATCGGAGCCGGTGGATCCACCCGGAGCCGGTGATCCATTGGCCCCGTCGGCGGGCAATCCTGGCTATGACGTGTCTCGTTACGACTGGCGTTTGAGCGTCAATGAGTCGACGGGGGCTCTCTCCGGCATCGCCACGCTCAACGCCACCGCGGTCGAGCCGGCATCTTCGGTGTGGCTCGACTACACCGGACCGGCGCCAGAGCGGATCCAGGTAGACGGGAGAGACGCCCGCTTCTCCTACACCGGTCCCAAGATCGAGATCGAAACCGACGTCGATGCCGGAGACAAGTTCACCATTGAGGCCATTCTCGACGGGACGCCCGAGGCATTGCCAACAGGCGACGGCTGGGTCCATGACGAGGGCTTGGTCTACGCCATGGCGGTGCTGCCCGGGGACACCGCGTCCTGGATACCGCTCAATGACACGCCGACCGATCCGGCGGTGTTCTCGGTGACGGTCGGCACTGCCCCGGGTGTCGTTGCGCTAGCCAGTGGGACGCCGACGGTATCGGACGGTGTCTGGACCTGGGAAACTCCGGTGGCGGTCTCCGAGATCGGTCTGGCCGTCGGCCGGTTCGAGTCGCGGGTGGTGCCGTCGGTGTCGGAGCCCCGCATCACGCTCTCGACACCGGAGGGTCAGATTCCTCCCAGCGAGGCGGCGATCGACAACGTCGTCGGTGAGATGTTGACTCATCTCGAGTCGTATCTCGGCCCATTTCCCTTCCCGACAGTCGGCTTGACGATGATCCCAGGGTTTCCCGGAGCGAACTCCACTCCGGGGCAGATCTTCCTCGGCGTCGTCGACCGACATACCATCTATCACGAGTTGTCCCATCAGTGGATCGCAGGCAGCGTCGGCACGGCCAGCAGCACGGACGTATGGCTCAGGGAGGGGATCACGGAGTACCTGGCGTTTCTGTGGATCTCGACCCAAGACGGAGAACTGCCGCTCGAGTCGGAGATGCGTTCCATGTACGACCTGATGGCGCCAAGCACGAGGGCACCACGCGACATGCAAACCCGCGCTGACCGGAGTGACTGGGCCGTGTATATGCGTGGGCCGCTCACCATCCACGCGCTGCGTCAGGCAATGGGCGATGACTCCTTCCCGGGCCGGACTGACCGACTTGACTGCGGAGTTCGAGGGTCGCTCCTTGACGACAGAGGACTTCATTGCCGTGATGCAGTCTCACACCGACATCGACGTCGGGGCCCTTCTCACCCCGTGGATCGACGAGGAGACGCTCCCCCCGTTCCCCGAAACGTGAACCATCCCCATCAGCAAGATGTGGCATCGGAACAGCGAGCTGCGACGCACTTCGAGAAAGAGGACTGAGACGATGTCCCCCGAAATGGTCCTCGACCAGTGGGCCCACCTGCACCGTCGATTCCTCGAGGTGGTGGCGAGACTCCCAGATCCGCTATTGGTCGGCTGGATTGTCGATTGGTTGTGCCCACTCTGGTCGAGGAACCAGACAGAAGGGATGACCGGCCGGGTCGGCGTAGACGTGTCCGTCTTCCGTGAGCGGCTGGGCACCGAGTTGGCGCACCTCGTGGTCGGCGTTGGTGAGATCGTCGACCATGATGTCAAGATGGAACTGCTGGGGATGGTTCGGGTCGGGCCAGCGGGGTGGCTGATGATCGGGTGCGAGTTGGAAGGCAATGCCGGAGGAGGTTTCGTTGCGAGCGATGACGACCAAGTCGTCACTGCGATATGTGATCGGCAGACCCACCAACGTGGAGTAGAACTCTGCGAGAGAAAGGGGGTCGGGGCAGTCGATAACCATATGGTGGAGACGGCCGATCATGTCGTGGATCTTAACGGGGGCCAGTTACAGGGAGCGGTCGGGTGTAGATACAGCGGCCGCCAAACGCAGCGTCGTGGCTCGGCGGGCCGTCTCCGCATAGGCGGCCTGGATCATGTGGTAGGTAATGTCGGGATGCATGGGGTCAGCCGGTTTACCGACTAGCCTCACCTCGCTACTCGGGGAGGAGGGTCAGGACATCGGTGTGTTTGGGTCGAACTGTGGTGAAGTGCCGTCGGTCGAGAGTTGCCACCTTCGTTTCCCCGAGACGTTCAACGATGGCGAGGACGGATGCATCGACGAATCCTAGATCCAGGTCGTAGTAGCTATCCATAAGCTCGCGGACCCTCGTGTAGTCATCAACGGTCAGATCCTCAATCAGATAGGCCCCTGCTCAATGTCCTGGAGTCAGGCGAGCATTGATGCCACGCCTAAACGTGCCGAAACCAGGTAGTCGACCTCGGGAAGGACCGGACCCGGGATGATGAGGTGTTCATTGGCGTTCTCAATAAGTCGGCGGCATCGATCATGATCCTTGTCCCTTCGGTCAAGGGAGCCATAGACGGGACCAGTATCGAGGACTAGCGCCACGAACGGGGTGGCTGTCTTTTTGTAGCCTCATGCCTCGCAGTCCCGGAGGGACTTGACTCCCCGGAACCGATACTCGTCGGCTGCGGTCGATAAGAGCCAGCCTTTTCTGCCAGAGCCTCACGGACCACTTCAGCGAAGGACACTCCGCGGGTGCGGGCCAGATCCTTCAAACGTTCGACTGTCGTCTCCTCAGCCATAATAGTGGTGCGTTTCATGGCATCAATATACACCTTATTATGCGTCGACCAACCGGTTGTGATTGCTGTTATGGTAGTATGGCTACAGTATGGTATCGGTGAAGATGACCTTCAGCCTCGACCAGGACACGGCGGATCGGCTTCGTGATACGGCGGAGTCATTGCAAAAGCCGAAGAGCCAGGTGGTGCGGGAAGCGATCCATGACTACGCGGAGCGGGCCGGTCGACTCACCGAAGCGGAGAAGCGCCGGATGCTGATCGCCTTGGACGAGATGGCCTCAACGGTCTCCTCGCGGACCGAGGTCGAGGTCGACAACGAGCTCGCCGGGATTCGTCGCGCCCGACAGGCCGGGGGTCGAGCCACTCACCCCGGGGCCACGGGGCAGTAGATGACAATCGTCGACACTTCGGCCCTTATCGACAGCCTGACCGGGCCGAGGCGATCGCATCGCCGCCTGCGCCAGCTCATCGAGGATGGGGAACGATTGGTCCTGCCCACCCTGGTCTTGTACGAATGGTGGCGGGGTCCTCGCACCACTGACGAGTTGGAGATTCAAGAGGTGTTGTGCCCCCAGGACCAGGCGCTCACCTTCGGAGCCGAGGAAGCCGAGGTCGCCGCCCGACTCTATCGAGCGGTAAATCGGCCCCGAGGACGAGAGCTCGACCTGGTTATCGCTGCCCACGCCATCAGCCGCGACGCAGCTCTCTGGACTCTCAACGTCGAGGACTTCAAGGACATCCCAGGACTGATGTTGATCCAGGGCTGAGGCATCTTGGCCTGCCTCCCGTTTACCGCTGCGTCGGTTCCATGCGCGCAAGGTCGTGTGATCCTGCCTCGATCAGCCCGGCGATCGTCTCCTCGGATACGGGGTGGTAGTTCCAGACGTCGACACCGACGTTGATCATCCGGTCCCGCTGACGCCACTTCTCGTGGACGTGACCGTGGAGGAGCCATCCCCCGCGATCTTTCGGCCGCTGTTCGGTGTAGCGCTCGACACTCTTGGAGTCTCCACGGTAGGGGAAGTGATGCATGAGCAGACCTTGCCCCCCGATCTCGATGGTGGCTTCGTCCTGAACCGTGTCAAAGAACCGAAGGTAGAGGTCGGTCATCTCGGCGAACCTGTCGGGTTTCTTCG